>NZ_QZFV01000118.1:0-30847 GCF_003600245.1 Amycolatopsis panacis | reverse complement strand
TGCGGTCCCACTCCCCGGAAAAACGCACGACAAGAAGGCGTTCGACGAGACACCCATTGCTGAGGTCGTCCGAAACTCCGGCGGCGGCATCGGCGACAAAGGCTACCAAGGCACCAGCCTGGTCACCCCGCGAAAAAAGCCAAAAGGAGGAGAACTCAGCAAACGAGACAAAGAAAGTAACGCCGAAATATCTGCCCTCCGCGCAGCCATAGAACGAGTCGTCTCACACTTCAAAAACTGGCGAATACTTCACACCGACTACCGCCGCCCCTACTCCACCTACCGCGACGCCTACGACGCCACGCGCGGACTGTTCTTCTTCTCAATAGCCTGGGGTTTTGAATAACGCTCCTTGGAGTCTGGATGGTTCTCTGGTGTCCTTGGATGATTACCCGCTTCTGAAGAAGTATTTTTCGCGCCACTCGCAGCTACGGAAGAGGCATATTGCCCAAAAGTCCTCGAGTGTCTGGTATCGGACAATAGACAAAGTTCGTGCAGAAGTGGTGAATCAGCCGAAGCTTTTGTTGCAGGACATGAGGTCAAAAATCAACCCTGTGCTCGAGCCTGGCGGGTACTATCCTCACCACAATCTCTATTACCTTGTTTCCGATAAGTGGGACCTGGAAGTTCTCGGCGGATTGCTGCTTTCGCGTATTGCACAGGCATTCGTGGAAGCCTATTCTGTCCGAATGCGCGGGGGTACGCTTCGTTTTCAGGCGCAGTACTTGAAGCAAATCAGGGTGCCTGATCCGGACGCTATCGGGGTGAAACTCTCAAACTCGCTGAAGAGGGCTTTTCGTGCTCGGGATATCGAAGCGGCGACAAGTGCTGCGGCGAGTGCGTATGGTATTGATCTGGTGGAGTATGAGCTCGAGGTGTAGTGACTCGACGATTTTGACGTCGTAAATTTTGTTTCTTCGATTGCTGTCCGCCCTGTTGGAAAGAGTGCGTGGGAAGTCATGAGTGGCAAGGCTGAGGCTTGGGCTCTGTTCGATCACATTATTGGTCTCAACTCTGCCGAAGGGTACTCCAATCCGTGGCAGGTCGACGGTCATGATGTGGTTTACGTTCCCGATTTCGCCGTTTTGGAGAAACTGCTCGCGGTTCCCCTGTTTCTGAATTCTATGTCGAGGTCAGGAGTGCCGGCTCTCGCGCTCGACGTCTGGACGGCTTACGAGTTTCGGCGCGCTGGGTTCGAGCCCGATCGGGTGTGGCCGCGCGCTGCGCATCCTCGGATCATGCCTTCGACGCTCATCGAACTGCTCAACGGTAGTACACAGGCTCAACGGAAAGTTCTGGAAAAGATCATCGAGTCCAAGAAGGCATTCGGTGGTGAGACCGCAGCAAGTGCGAATCTCCTGGGAAAGAACTATGTAAAACAGGTCGACGTTGTGATGTCTTCCTGGAGTACGGGCCCAGAAATTATGGTGTCCACCAAGCGTATGGATTCATCTTTCGGCAATAATTCGGCAAATCGAGTCGAAGAAAGTTATGGCGATGCGAAGAATCTGCGTGCCAGGTACCCGCAGGCTGCGTTGGGATTCGTCTACAGTTTGAATCATGCGGCATTCGAGATGAAGAGCAGTCGAGTCACTGACTGGATCGTCGACCTCCTGGGTAAGCTTGGCCGCGAAGACGATGCTTACGACGCGGTCGCGTTGATAGTTCCGGACTGGTCGGATAACGACCAGGTGAGCTCGGTCGTCGAACCAGCCGGAGACGATGAACCTGAAGGCGACAAGCCACTCGTTGCAGCTGGGGTCGAAAGCTTGCCCGAAGACGAGGACGACATCCCGCTGAACCTTCCTCGTGATGAACTGGACGGCAAGATCAATAGCATGCCGACGGTTCGGGTTCGGCGGGATGTCGTTCCTGATCACCTGTCGCCAGATAGCTTTTTCAAACGCATGGTTGATCGGGTCCTGGATAACTCTCCGGTAACCTATCATCAAGATGCGCGAAGGCGGCGAAGTAGCCCGGTTCCGGAATAGTGACTCGCTGATCTCGGCGCACAGGCGTCGGGCGATGAGGTGAGCGGCCATGCCCTGAAGTGACAGTCCATTGCGTGGTTCAGCCGCTGCTCTGCACGGCCTCCGCTTCGGCCGCCTTGACGACGGACTTTCGCTTGCGTTGCAAGGCCTTCGCGATCGGTTCGACGACGCGGGCGGCG
This sequence comes from Amycolatopsis panacis, assembly GCF_003600245.1. Taxonomy (NCBI): domain Bacteria; kingdom Bacillati; phylum Actinomycetota; class Actinomycetes; order Pseudonocardiales; family Pseudonocardiaceae; genus Amycolatopsis; species Amycolatopsis panacis. The sequence continues at coordinate 28,677 of NZ_QZFV01000118.1, read as the reverse complement.
GTCGGGCCGACCACGGCCATCAGCAGCACGTAGGCGGTGGCGAGCGCGGCGAGTTCGCCGTCCACCGCGCCGGCCGTGACGGCGAGACCGGCGATCACGATGGAGAACTCGCCGCGGGCGACCAGGGCCGCACCGGCCCGGGCGCGGCCCAGTTTGCCGATGCCCTGGCGGCGGGCGGCCCACCAGCCGGTGGCGAGCTTGGTCACCGTGGTGGTGACCGCGAGCACCACCGCCCAGCCGAGCACCGGCGGGATCGACTTCGGGTCCGTGTTCAGGCCGAACACTACGAAGAACACCGCCGCGAACAGGTCGCGCAGCGGTTCCAGCAGCCGGGTCGCGTTGTGCGCGGTCGAACCGGACACCGCGATGCCGAGCAGGAACGCGCCCACCGCGGCGGAGACCTGCATCGCCGAGGCGAGCCCGGCCACCAGCAGGGCCGCGCCGAGGATCTTGAGCAGGAAGACCTCGCGGTCGTCGCTGTCCACCAGCGCGGAGACGTAGCGGCCGAACTTCAGCGCGATCACCAGCACCACGGTGATCACCAGCAGCGAGATGCCGACCGCCTCCAGCCCGCCGAGCAGGCTGACCCCACCCAGGATCGCGGTGAGGATCGGCAGGTACAGCGCCATCACCAGGTCCTCGAACACCAGGATGGACAGCACCACCGGGGTCTCCCGGTTGCCCAGCCTGCCCAGATCGCCGAGCACCTTCGCGACGATCCCGGAGGAGGAGATGTAGGTGACCCCGGCCATCACGATCGCGCCGATCGGCCCCCAGCCCAGCAGCAGCGCGACCGCCGCGCCGGGGGCCGCGTTCAGCACGATGTCCAGCAGCCCGGCCGTCCACGACCGGCGCAGCCCGGTGAACAGCTCGGCCGCGGAGTACTCCAGGCCGAGCAGCAGGAGCAGCAGCACCACGCCGATCTCGCTGGCCAGATGCGTGAAATCGCCGATGTCGGTGAGCGGGATCAGCCCGCCGGAGCCGAAACACAGCCCGCCGAGCAGGTAGAGCGGGATCGGGGAGAGCCCGATCCGCCCGGCCAGCCTGCCCAGCACCCCGAGCACGAAGAAGACGGCACCCAGCTCGATCAGGGACAGCGCGGTGTGCCCCATCAGCCGTGCTTCAGGATCTTCGCGGCGGCCTCGAGCCCCTCCGAGGTGCCGACCACGACGAGCAGATCACCCGAGGTGAACAGGAAGTCCGGCGTGGGCGAGGGATGCACCTGACCGGCCCGCATCACCGCGACGATGGACACGCTGGTCCGGGTCCGCATCGCGGTGTCCCCGAGCGTGCGGCCGTCGAACGGGCTGTTCTCGGCGATCGGCAGCTGCCTGGTGTTGATCCCGGGCAGCTCCCGGTGCTCCTCGTTGAGCTGTCTGACCAGCTGCGGCGCGCCGAGCAGATTGGCCAGCACGCCGGCCTCCTCCGCAGTCATCGGCAGCGAGGCGAGGCAGGCATCCGGATCGTCCGATTTGGACACGATCAGCTCGATCTTGCCATCGCGCTGGGTGACGACGCCGATACGCCGTCCGGCACGGGTCGCGAAATCCTTGCGGACACCGATACCGGGTAGGGGGGTGACTTCCACGTTCACGCCCGCCACGGTAACTCATCGAGTCTATTGTCCGATTCGCGACGTTCGCGGCAGCAAAGACCAAGGCCGCGGGGTTTGCAGGTAGGACCAGCATGTCACCGACCGGAATGAACGCCCTGGTGAGCGGGACCCAGCCCACCACGTGCGGCCCGCCGGTGCGCATCGCGGCGCCGGCGACCAGTCCCGAAGCGATGCCCCGCACCCCCTTGAGCTGAAGCCCCGTCGCACGGCGTGGTCGTGCTGGATCGTGGCCCGCAGCCGCATGTCAACCGCGCGGAAAGGCCGGCGCTGCTCATCACCCGGTTCGGCGGGATGCCCGCCTGACCCGGCGGGACGTGCGCCGGGCAGAATGAGCGTCGGCCGAAAGTCAGGACGACGCGAGGAGAGAATCGGTGACCGGAGCCCTACGCGGGGTGGTGGCGCTGGACGGGCCGTCCGGAACCGGCAAGACCACGGTGGCACGCACGCTCGCCGGCCGGCTGAGCGCGCGCTACCTCGACACCGGCGCGATGTACCGCCTGGTCACGCTGGCCGTGCTGCGGTCCGGCACGGATCCCGGGGACAGGGCCGCGGTCGCGCACCTCGCGCACGATGCCGAGTTCAGCATCGGCACCGACCCGGAGCGGCCGGAAGTGCGGCTCGCCGGCCAGGACGTGGCGGCCGAGATCCGCGGGCCGGAGGTGACCGGCGCGGTGTCGGCGGTGTCGGCGGTGCCCCAGGTGCGTGAGCTGCTGGTGGCGCGTCAGCGCCGGATCATCGCCGACGTGCTCGCCGAGACCGGCGGCATCGTGGTGGAAGGCCGCGACATCGGCACCACGGTGGCTCCCGACGCGCCGCTCAAGGTCTACCTCACCGCTTCGGCGGAGGTCCGCGCCGCGCGCCGCAACACCCAGGACACCGCCGCCGGGCGGCAGACCAGCGTGGCCGAGGCGCGCGAGTCCGTGCAGCGGCGCGACCGGCTCGACTCCAGCCGCGCCGCCTCGCCGCTGCGCGCGGCCGGCGACGCAGTACCGGTGGACACCTCCGAACTCACCATCGACCAGGTGATCGTGGCGCTGGCCGAGCTGGCGCGGCGCCGTGGCCTGCTGGCCGGCTGCCCTGCCGATGCCGAGGTCGGCTCGTGAGCGGCGCCCTTCCCGAGGGTGCGAACGGGCTGCTGCACGACATCGGGCGCTTCGCCGGTCGGTACTATCTGCGCCCGGCGTTCCGGATCCGGGTGCACGGCCGCGACCGGGTGCCTGCCGACGGGCCGGTCGTGGTGATCGGGAATCACAGCTCGAATGTCGATCCGCAGCTGATCATCGGAATGTTGCCGCGGCGCAGCGCGTTCCTGGCCAAGGCCGAGCTGTTCACCGGGGTGGGCGGCTGGTTCCTCCGGGCGATCGGCCAGATCCCGGTGCGCCGGGGGGAGATCGACCGCACCCCTCTGATGACCGCGGTGGGCGTGCTGAAGGCCGGGGGAGCGGTCGGCGTCTTCCCGGAAGGGACCCGCGGCGCGGGTGATGTCGGTGAGGCCGAACGCGGCGCGGCCTGGCTGGTGCGTGCTTCCGGTGCCAGGGTGCTGCCGATCGCGACGCGCGGCACGCGCAAGCCGGCGGACGGCCGCCGGCGCTGGCGTCCTCGCGTGGACGTCCTCGTGGGGGAGCCGTTCACGCTGAAGGTCGGCCCCGGCCGGAAGGGGCTCGACCAGGGTACCGAGGAACTTCGCGAGCAGCTGGCGGCACTGGTGCAGACGTTGGACGAGTGGCGGGGCGAACACGGGTTCGCCACGCCGTAGGTGAAGTGGGAAACGATGACAGGGTTTGATGCCTCGGCCGACACCGAGGCAGGGCTGGGCGAGGTCGACGGGACCTGGTCCGACGAGTCCGAGTTCGCGGCGCTGGACGCGCGGATCGAAGCGGAGGCCGCCGCGGGCGAGGCAGAGCTCGCCCAGCCGGTGCTGGCCGTCGTGGGCCGGCCGAACGTGGGCAAGTCCACGCTGGTGAACCGGATCCTCGGCCGCCGCGAGGCGGTGGTGCAGGACGTGCCGGGGGTGACCCGGGACAGGGTCGCCTACGACGCGTTCTGGAGCGGGCGCCGGTTCACGCTGGTGGACACCGGCGGCTGGGAACCGGACGCGACCGGGCTGCAGGCCGCGGTCGCCGCGCAGGCCGAGCTGGCCATGCAGACCGCGGACGCGGTGCTGCTGGTGGTCGACGCCACGGTCGGCGCGACCGCCACCGACGAGGCCGTCTCGCGGGTGCTGCGGCGGTCGAAGAAGCCGGTGCTGCTGGCCGCGAACAAGGTGGACGACGACCGGCTGCTGGCCGACACCGCGTCGCTGTGGTCGCTCGGCCTCGGCGAACCGCGGCCGGTCAGCGCGCTGCACGGGCGCAGCTCGGGCGATCTGCTCGACGCGATCATGGCCGCGCTGCCGGTGGCACCGCGCGAAGCGGGCACGGTCACCGCCGGGCCGCGCCGGGTCGCGCTGGTCGGCAAGCCGAACGTGGGCAAGTCGAGCCTGCTCAACAAGCTGTCCGGGGAGCAGCGTTCGGTGGTCGACTCGGTCGCCGGCACCACGGTGGACCCGGTCGACTCGCTGGTCGAGCTGGACGGCGAGACGTGGCGTTTCGTGGACACCGCGGGCCTGCGCAAGCGGGTCAACTCGGCCAACGGCGCGGAGTACTACGCCTCGCTGCGCACGAAGACCGCGATCGACGCGGCCGAGGTCGCGATCGTGCTGCTGGACGCCGCCGAGCCACTGTCCGAACAGGACCTGCGGGTGCTCACCATGGTGGTCGAGGCGGGCCGCGCGTGCGTGCTGGCGTTCAACAAATGGGACCTGGTCGACGAGGACCGCAGGCACGCCATGGTGCGCGAGCTGGACCGTGGCCTGGTGCGGGTGCCGTGGGCGGAGAAGGTGAACATCTCCGCGCTCACCGGGCGGTCCGTGCGCAAGCTCGCTCCGGCGCTGCGCACCGCGCTGCAATCGTGGGACCAGCGGGTGCCCACCGGACGGCTGAACGGCTGGCTGTCCGATCTGATCGCGGCCACCCCGCCGCCGGTGCGCAGCGGCAAGCAGCCGAAGGTCCTCTTCGCCACCCAGGCCGGGATCCGGCCGCCGACGCTGGTGCTGTTCACCACCGGGTTCCTGGAGGCGGGTTACCGGCGGTTCATCGAGCGGAAGTTCCGCGAGGAGTTCGGCTTCGCCGGCAGCCCCGTCCGGGTGAACGTGCGGGTGCGGGAAAAGAAGCCGAAACCCAAGGCCGGGGGCAAAGCGGCCCGCCGCCGCTGACCGCCTGCGAGCTGGAGTCCGTGAAGGGTCCCTTCACGGACTCAGAGGCTGTGAAGGGACCCTTCACAGCCTCTGCCCTGCGGGTGACGTCGAACACGGGCGCGTTACCCTTGCGCGACCTGGAGTACATCACCACGTAAAGTGGACGGTCGCTGCGGGCGCCTCACTGGGAGAGCAAGCCCGAACAAGGCTCGCGAGAGGTGAGTGATGGGCTTGCATGCCCGCCGTCCGTTGTCCTCCATCCGTCGTAGAGCGGACTCCGCCGCCGGGGTGATCCGGTGACGCTGACTGCTGATTCCGGCAGTACCGAGCTGGTCAGGGCGGTCGAAGCCGCTCTGGCGCCGGCGCTGTTCCCCACCGAGACCGCCGCCACCCGGCGCACCCTGCTGGACGTGCTCGCGGCGACCGCTGAGCGGCACCCGAACGCCCCGGCTCTCGACGACGGTACCGGAACGCTGAGTTACCGGCGGTTACTCGACGAGATCGAGGACTACGCCAGCCGCCTGCGTGCGCACGGTGTCGGCCTCGGCGACCGCGTGGGCGTCCGGATTTCCTCCGGCACTGCTGAGCTGTACGTGGCGATCCTGGCGACGCTGTCGGTCGGCGCGGCCTACGTGCCGGTCGACGCAGACGATCCGGACGAACGTGCGGAGCTGGTGTTCGGCGAGGCCGGCGTGGCGGCGATCGCCACCGACGGCGAGATCACCGCCACCGGCGTCCCGGGCGGCGGCGAAGGCCGTCCCGGCCCGGACGATAACGCCTGGATCATCTTCACCTCCGGTTCCACCGGCAAGCCGAAGGGCGTCGCCGTCACTCACGGCTCCGCCGCCGCTTTCGTGGACGCGGAGGCGAGGCTGTTCCTCACCGACGAGCCGATCGCCCCGGGCGACCGCGTGCTCGCCGGGCTGAGCGTGGCCTTCGACGCCTCGTGCGAGGAGATGTGGCTGGCCTGGCGGCACGGTGCCTGCCTGGTGCCGGCGCCGCGCGCGCTCGTGCGCACCGGCGTCGACCTCGGCCCGTGGCTGGTCTCGCAGGGCATCACCGTGGTGTCCACGGTGCCGACGCTGGCCGCGCTGTGGCCCGCGGACGCGCTGGAGGACGTGCGGCTGCTCATCTTCGGCGGCGAAGCCTGCCCGCCGGAGCTGGCCGAGCGTGTCGCGGTCGAGGGCCGCGAGGTGTGGAACACCTACGGCCCGACCGAGGCCACCGTGGTCGCCTGCGCCGCGCAGATGACCGGGGACGGCCCGGTGCGGATCGGTCTTCCGCTGGCCGGCTGGCAGCTGACCGTGGTGAACGAGGAGGGCGAGCCGGTCGCCATGGGCGAGACCGGCGAGCTGGTCATCGGCGGGGTGGGGCTCGCCCGGTACCTCGACGCGGAGAAGGACGCGCAGAAGTTCGCGCCGCTGCCCGCGCTCGGCTGGGAGCGGGCCTACCGCAGCGGCGACATGGTCCGCGCGGAGGAGGAAGGCCTGCTGTTCCTCGGCAGGCTCGACGAGCAGATCAAGCTCGGCGGACGGCGGATCGAGCTGGGCGAGGTCGACGCGGCGCTGCAGGCGCTGCCCGGCGTGCTCGGCGCGGCCGCCGCGATCCGCCGCACCAAGGCGGGCAACCAGGTGCTGGTCGGCTACCTCGTGCCCGAGGACGACGCGCCGCTGGACCTGGACGACGCGGCCACGCGGCTGCGGGCGCAGCTGCCCGCCGCGCTGGTGCCGCTGCTCGCCGTGGTCGGCGACCTGCCGACCCGGACCTCGGGCAAGGTGGACCGGGCCGCGCTGCCCTGGCCGCTGTCCACTGTGGACGCGAGTGCGGCCGGCCTGTCGCCCACCGAGGCGTGGCTGGCCGAAGGCTGGAGCGAGATCCTCGGCGTGTCGGTGAGCACCGCGCGTGCCGATTTCTTCACTCACGGTGGGGGCAGCCTCACCGCGGCCCAGCTGATCGCGCGCATCCGCACCCGGTACCCCGAGGTGTCGGTCAGCGACATCTATCAGCTGCCGAAGCTGGGTGACCTCGCCGCGAAGCTGGACGCGTTGTCCGGGCAGGAGACCGAGCGCCGCGACATCGCGCCGACCCCGCGCCGTGCGGGTGTGCTGCAGACCGCGCTGATGGTCCCGTTGATGGGGCTGGTGGGGCTGCGCTGGCTGACGCTCGCCGCTGCCTGCTCGAATCTGCTGGCGTTGTCCGGATTCTCCTGGGCGCCCACGCTGAACTGGGCGTGGCTGGCCCTGGCCTGGCTGGCGCTGTTCAGCCCCGTCGGCCGGATCGCGATCGCCGCGGGCGGAGCCCGGATGCTGCTGTCCGGCGTGCGCCCGGGCAGTTACCCTCGTGGCGGCAGTGTCCACTTGCGACTGTGGACGGCGGAGAAGCTGGCCGAGTTCAGCGGTGCCGACAGCGTGGCCGGCGCGTCCTGGATGACCACCTACGCGAAGGCGCTCGGCGCGCGTATCGGCAAGGACGTGGATCTGCACTCGCCGCCGCCGGTCACCGGCTTCCTCAAGCTCGGCCGCGGTGCCGCGGTGGAGCCCGAGGCCGACCTGTCCGGCCACTGGGTGGACGGCGACCTGGTGCACATCGGCAAGGTCCGTGTGGGGGCCGAAGCCCGCGTCGGCGCGCGCAGCACGCTGTTCCCCGGCGCCCGCGTCGGAAAGGGCGCGGAGATCGCCCCCGGTTCCACCGTGCGCGGAGCGGTCCCGGCCGGGCAACGCTGGGCCGGCTCGCCCGCGGTCCGGGTGGGCAAGGACGACAAGGACGCGCTGAAATGGCCGTCGAGCCGCCCGCCGCGGTCGCGGTTCTGGGCCACGGTCTACGGCGCGACCTCGGTGGCGCTGGGCCTGCTGCCAGGCGTCGCGGCGCTGGCCGGCGTCGCGGTGCTCGGCTTCGCGATCTCCGGTGCGCCGACGCTCGGCGAGGCCGGGCTGCGCGCGCTCGTCGCGGTGCCGGTCGCCACAGTCGCCTACTTCCTGGCGTACGCGCTGCTCGTGCTGGTCGGCGTCCGCTCGCTGGCGTCCGGACTGGTTGAGGGCTACCACCCGGTGCACGGGCGGGTCGCCTGGCAGGTCTGGGCCACCGAGCGGCTGATGGGCATGGCGCGGGAAGGGCTGTTCCCGTTGTACGCCAGTCTGTTCACCCCGGTGTGGCTGCGGCTGCTCGGCGCGAAGGTGGGCCGCAACGTGGAGGCGTCCACCGTGCTCGCGCTGCCCAAGATGACCAAAGTGGACAGTGGCGCGTTCCTCGCCGACGACACCATGGTGGCCACCTACGAACTCGGCCACGGCTGGCTGCACGTGGCCCCCGCGCGGATCGGGAAACAGGCCTTCCTCGGCAACTCCGGCATGACCGCGCCGGGCCGTTCGGTGCCCAAGCGCGGTCTGGTGGGCGTGCTCTCCTCCACCCCGGCGAAGGCGAAGAAGGGATCGTCCTACCTGGGCATGCCGCCGCTGCCGGTGCGCCGCGCGGTCGGCGACGCGGACACCAGCCGCACCTACACTCCGCCGCTGCATCTGAAGGCCGCGCGGGCGCTGGTGGAGCTGTGCCGGATCGTCCCGGTGATGTGCGGGGTCGCGCTGACCGTGGGCGTCGCGGTGACGCTGCTGGCGCTGGCGTCCTCGGCCGGGTTCCTGGTCGCCGCGCTGCTGGCCGGTCCGGTGCTGCTGGTGGCCGGGGTCGTCGCGGCGCTCACCGCGACCGCGGCGAAGTGGCTGCTGGTCGGGCGGTTCCGCGAGGTGGACCATCCGCTGTGGAGTTCCTTCGTGTGGCGCAACGAACTGGCCGACACCTTCGTGGAGGCGCTCGCGGTGCCGTGGCTGATCGGCTCGCTGGGCGGCACGCCGCTGCTGACCGCGTGGCTGCGCACGATGGGCGCGCGGATCGGCCGCGGGGTGTGGCTGGAAACGTACTGGCTGCCGGAGTCCGACCTCGTCTCGCTCGGCGACGGCGCGACGGTCAACCGCGGCTGCGTGGTCCAGACCCACCTGTTCCACGACCGGATCATGACCATGTCCGGGGTCGAGATCGCCGAGGGCGCCACCCTCGGGCAGCACGGTATCGTGCTGCCCGGCGCGAGCATCGGGGCGCGCACCACGGTCGGCCCCGGCTCGCTGGTCACCCGCGGGGACGCGGTCCCGGCGGACACCCGCTGGCTGGGCAACCCGATCTCGGCCTGGCGGAAATAGCCGGTATGCCCACGACGCCCGGACCGGAGCATTGCGGCTGCGGCCCGGGCGGGCGATGCTGGAATCAGCACGGCAGGCGAAGGGTTCTTCTCGGGTGATGACGAAGGCAGCTGCACCGGCGCCGGGTGCGGAAACCTCCGGTGACACGTACCTTCCGGCTCACGGCAACGGCGGCTATCGGGTCCGGCACTACGAGCTGGATCTCGATTACCGCATCGGCCCCAACCGGTTGGCGGCCACCGCGGTGCTCACCTGCGCGGCGACCCAGGCGCTGTCCCGGCTCACGCTGGACTTCGGCGAGTTCCGGATCTCGCGGGTGCTGGTGGACGGGCGCGCCGCGAAGTACACGCGGCGCGGGCTGAAGCTGCAGGTCAAGCCGGCCCGATCGATTCCGGACGGGGCGCGGTTCCGGGTGGAGGTGCGGTATGCGGGCAATCCGCGTCCGGTGCCGAGCCGCTGGGGCGACCTCGGCTGGGACGAGCTGACCGACGGCGCGATGGTGGCGAGCCAGCCGGTCGGTGCGCCGTCCTGGTTCCCGTGCAACGACCATCCCGCGGACAAGGCGACCTACCGGGTCACCGTGGCCACCTCCTCGCCGTATCTGGTGGCAGTGACCGGGAACCTGGTTTCGCGCTACCAGTCGGCGAGCACGACGCGGTGGGTCTACGAGCGTCCGGAGCCGACCTCGACGTACCTGATGAGCGTGCAGATCGGCCGGTATGAGGACAGCGAGCTGGCCGGCGGCGCCTGGGTGCCGGAGTCCGGCGCGGTGCCGGCGGGCGTCGTCCAGCGGGCCGCGGTGCCGCCCCGGTTGCGGCGGCAGTTCGCGCACGACTTCGCCCGGCAGGGCCGGATGATGGACCAGCTGCAGGAGTGGTTCGGGCCGTACCCCTTCGGCGAGTACGTGGTCGTGGTGACCGACGACGAGCTGGACGATCCGATCGAGGCGCAGGGCATGTCGATCTTCGGCGCCGGTCACGTGGACGGGCGCCGCACGCACGAGCGGCTGGTGGTGCACGAGCTGGCGCACCAGTGGTTCGGCAACAGCCTGACCGTCGCCGACTGGCGGCACATCTGGCTCAACGAGGGCTTCGCGACCTACGCCGAGTGGCTGTGGTCGGAGGAGTCCGGCGGCCGGTCGGCGGAGGCACTGGCCCGGTATTGGCACGCGCGGATGCAGGCCAAGCCGGCCGACATCGCGATCAACGACCCGGGCGTGGCGCGGATGTTCGACGAGCGCGTGTACAAACGCGGCGCGCTCGCCCTGCACGCGCTTCGGGGGGAGATCGGTGATCCGGTGTTCTTCACGCTGGTGAAGGCGTGGGCGGTGGAGCATCGGCACGGCACGGTGACCACTGCGGATTTCCGGGCGATGGCGGAGGTGTACGCGGGCCGTTCACTGCGTGGGTTCTTCGAGAGGTGGCTGGGGAAGACTCCGCTGCCACGGCGGTGACGGGTTCTCAGCGGGCGAGGAGCTGCTCGCGCAGGATGTCGGCGTGGCCGCTGTGGTGGGCCAGCTCCCGCAGAACCTGCAGGTATACCCAGCGAAGCGTGCGTGGTCCGGACCGGTGGCCGGTCACGACGGCATCCAGCGGCAGCCCCTTGGCCGCCTTCCGGGCGGTGGCGCAGGCTTCCCGATGGGCGGCACCTCCGTCGAGCGGTCTCGTTGCTGCGGCAAAGCTGTGAAGGGACCCTTCACGGACTCAGAGTCCGTGAAGGGTCCCTTCACAGCCCTTGGCTTGGGCAGCGTAGTGCGTCAGGCGGGGGCGATGCGGAAGGTGAACTCGAGACGGCGCCAGCCGGAGTCCGGGGTGCTGCCGTCCGGGGCCGGTCCGGTCTGTTCGGCGAAGTCGACGATCAGCCCGTCCTTGACCCCGAAGACGGCGTCCGAGTCGAGGTACTCGCCGCCGTGGACGAACAGCTGGGTGACCAGTGTCCGGTAGCCCGGTTTGGCGATCATGAAGTGCAGGTGCGGTGCGCGGAACGGGTGGCGGCGCGTTTCGGCGAGCATCCGGCCGACCGGTCCGTCGTCGGGGATCGGGTACGCCGAGGGCAGGATGGTCCGGAACCGCAGCCTGCCTTGCGGGTCGGTGCGGAATCGGGCGCGCAGCACCGGACCGTCCACATCGGGCAGCTGCACGTCGTAGAATCCGTCCTCATTGGACTGCCAGACGTCCACTGTGGCTTCCGCGACCGGTGTGCCCGCGGTATCGGTCACTCGGACGTCCGTCCATAGTGGAGTTCCTGGCAGCCCGTCCGCGAGGTTCGCGCCCTGCTCGGTTTCCGGCGGCCCGGCCACGTAGAACGGGCCGAGTACGGCCGAGGGGGTGGTGTCCGGGGTGCGCGAATTGGTGAGCACGTCCACCACGCTCGACACGCCGAGGGTGTCGGAAAGCAGGATGAACTCCTGCCGCGTTTCGGAGCTGATCTGCCCCGCCTTGGTAAGGAAATCGATCGCGTACTGCCACTCCTGCTGGGTCAGGTCGATGCGCTGCGCGTACGAATGCAGCGTGCGGACCAATTCGGACAGCAGTTCCCGCAGTCGCGGATCCGGTGTGGCGGCAAAGCTTTCGACGACCTCGGCCGTCAATCCCCGTAGATCGGGCGGTGTGCCCTCGGCGGGTGCGGGGCGAGTGCCGGACCACGCGGCGTGCAGCAGGTTCTCGATGCCGTCCTGAGTGAGTGGACGAGGGTTCGGATACGGCGCCGCGACGGCCAGTTCGGCTGCCTTGCCGAGATCCGCCTCGGCCAGCCCGAGTTCGGCGAGGGATTGCGGCGCCGGCAGGGTGGCGACCAGGTCGTACACCGCGGTCGGTGCGTCCGGTGCGTCGAGGGCTTCGGCGATGCGACGCATGGCTTCCGGTGCGCCCGGTGCGTTGTACGCCATTGCGTGCGCCAGTACGACGGTGTGGGTTTCCGCGTGAGGGAGGCCGAAACTGCCTCCGAGCGTGTGGCAGAGCTTGTGGTGCAGGCCCATGCCGACCGAACCGAGGCAGGAACCGGCCAGCCAGGCGGCCCGCAGCGCCGCGGTTCGTGCGTCCACATCGGACGGATCGGCCGCGATTCGCGGCAGTGCCGAGGCGAGCAGATGGATCGATTCCAGGGCGAACTGGTCGATCACCGGGTTTGCGTCGGCGGAGTAGAGCGCTTCCACCGCGTGCGCGAGCGCGTTGATCCCGCTGGTCATCGAGAGCCGGACCGGGAGGCCCATGGTGAGTTCGACGTCGTAAACGACCACCTCGGGCAGCACCTTCGGAGACGACCGGGTGGTCTTGCGCCCGCCGACGGTTTCGCCGAGCACCGGCGTCATCTCGGAACCGGCGTAGGTGGTGGGCACGATGATCTGCGGCAGGTCCGTGCGCAGCGCGATTGCTTTCGCCAGCCCGGTTGCCGATCCGCCGCCGATCGCGACCACACAATCCACCCCGGCCGCGGCTCGGACCGCCCGCTCGGTGACCTCGACCGGCGTGTGCATGGCGGCGCCATCGAACCGGACGGCCACCGTCGCACCGAGTGACTCGGCGGCGCGGTCCACCGGACCGGTCAGCGTCGGCCCGCCGAGCAGGAGCACCCGGCTCGCCCCGAGCCGGCGCACTTCGGCGGGCAGGGCGTCCAGCGTGCCCCGGCCGAACACGATCCGGGCCGGGTTGGCGGTGTAGGTGAACATCGTCGGTTCCTTCGGGTTGGTGGCGTTTCGTGGTCGGTGGCCGGGATGGGGCGGCTCGGGGTGGCGTGGGTGACTGGTGCGATGGGGTGGGTGACCGGTGCGGATGGGATGATTGGCGCGGCGGATGCTTGGCCGGTCGCCGGGGTCGTGGGCCGGCCGGCGCGGCGGTTGTTCTCGATTCTGTCCGGAATCACACTCTCTTGCCCGGCATTGCTGTGTCCTGCCGCCTTCTCGACCTGTTCTGGGACGTGCACCTCGACCCTGTCACGGTTCGCAACTGAAGCGATATGACTCCATCATTCGGATTCGTACCGCATATGCCTTGAGTATCCGCATGGCGGGGGGCCGGATTACTGTGCGTACGCGAGGCGGCACGTGCGGCGGCGAACGAGCGGCGCCTGAACGCGTCGTTGGGGGCGCCGAGGCGGCCCAGCTCAGCATCGGCACGTCACAGCGGGTCGAACTCGCCCAGTGGCGCCGTACAGAACGAACCGCCGACGTACTCCGCTTCGGTGGGCGTCGGCTTCGTGGGCAGCTGCTCGGCGAAGGTCTCGGCGTTGTCGTGTGACTGGTAGCCCAGCGCTTCGGCTTCGGCGAGGGAGTAGATGCGGCGGGTGTTGTCCGAAACGCCCCAGACGAGCTGATAGCCGGGCGAAGGCGCGCTCAGGCAGGCTTCGAACAGTCGCGCACCGTCGTCCGGTGAGAGCCAGGTGATCAGTCCGCGGGGGCCCAGCGGTATCGGCGTTTCGAAGCACGAGCCGATCCGCACCACGATGACGTCCATGCCGAAACGTGAGGCATACAAGCTGCCCAGCGCCTCGATGACGGCTTTGCTGACGCCGTAGTAGGTGTCCGGCCGTGGGCTCACATCGGCGGGCAGGCCGGTCTCGCTCGCCTCCTCGGCTCTGCGGAAGCCCACAGCGTGGTTGCTGGACGCGAGGATCACGCGCTTGATCCCGGCTTCGCGGGCGGCTTCGAGCACGGTGCGTGTGCCGTCGATGTTGACGTCGAGCGTTGCTTTCCACGAGTTTTCGCGGCTGTGGCCGCCGAGGTGGATCAGGGCGTCGGCGCCTTCGCAGACGGCGGCCATGACAGCGGGGTCGGTGACGGAGCCGGTCATGATCTCTACGGCCTCGTCGGCGCCGGCCGCGGGCTGCTCGGCGAGGTCGAGCAGCCGCAACACGCGCCCGGGGCGACACAGCCGTGGCCGCATCAGGGTGCCGACGACGCCGGCCGCTCCGGTGATCAGCACACGCTCGTCGGGCATCTAGTTTCCTTCCCGGGCGAGAGGTCAGCGGATCCCGGCGCGGCGCAGCTGCTGCCCGAGTTCGGCGGTGGTATCGGCCAGCAGAGCGCCCACGCGTTCGGCGTCTGCGTCGGTGACCTGGTCGGCCGGCATCGAGCAGCTCATCGCGTCGGTACCGGGGATGCGGTACGGGATCACTGCGGCGACACAGCGCACGCCAGGGGTGCCTTCTTCGAACTCGGCCGCGTACCCGCGATCACGGGTGCGCGCGAGATCGGCATGCAGCTCTTCGCGGCTGGTGATGGTGTGCGGGGTGAGTGGTGACAGCTTGGGCGGCAGCAGGTCTTCGATCTCGTCGTGGGTCAGCTCGGCCAGCAGTGCCTTGCCGAGCGCCGTGGCGTGTGTGGGCAGGGTGCGGCCGACCCGTGAGACCAAGTGGGTGGAGCGCTGTGCTTCGCGCGTTTCCAGGTACACCACCTCGGTGCCGTTGCGGCGCGCGAAATGCGCGGTGAATCCGGTCTTCTCGCGGATGCGTTCGAGCGCTTCGGTGGCGAAGGGCACGATCGCGTCGCGGTCCAGGTACGCAGTGCCGCAGATGAGTGCGCGTACGCCGAGCCGGTACCGCGTGGAGTTCGCATCCGCCTCCAGCCAGCCCGCTTCCAGCAGGGTGCGCAGCAGACCGTGCAGGCTGGATCGCGGGAACCCGGTGCGTGCGTGCAGATCCGAGAGCGAGAGCCAGACGTCGTTCGCGGCGAAGGTTTCGAGCAGGTCGATGGCGCGCCGGGCGGATTTCACCCCCGATGCGCCCACGCCGGTGGCAGCGGGAGCCGGGGTGTCGGGAACGGCGAACTGCGCCATAAGGAGCCTCCGACCGGCGGTTGACCTGTGAGCCCGGCCATATTAGCGTCCGGAACCTCGTTCTTGTACGTGAAGATGTACACGATAGCAGGCACCATTCAAGAGTGTGAAAATTGGAGCATGCACCGATGCCCCGGACCGAGATCGCGCTGGACGGCCTGCTGGCGTTCCCGCTCACGCCGTTCGCCGCCGACCTCGAAGTCGACCTCGGTGGGTTCGCGGAGAACATCGAACGCCATGTCGCCGCGGGTGCCGGTGCGTTGTTCGTCGCGTGCGGTACGGGGGAGTTCAGTTCGCTGTCGGCGGACGAAGTCGTTGCCCTGCTGGCGAAGGCGCGTGAAGTGACTGCGGGCCGGGTTCCGGTGTGGGTCGGGGCCGGTGGCGGCGCTGCTGGAGCGCGCGCGGGCGTCGCAGTGGCGCAGGCTGGCGGTGCCGACGGGGTGTTGCTGCTGCCGCCATACCTGGTCAACGGTCCGCAGGCTGGCATGGTCGAGTACGTGCGTTACGCGGTAGGGGAGACCACAGTGCCGGTGGTGGTCTATCACCGCGGTACGGGGGTGTTCACTGCGCCCACTGCGGCGAAGCTGCTGGACATCCCGTCTGTGGTTGGGATCAAGGACGGCTACGGCGATGTCGACGCGATGACGCGCATCGTCACGACCATCCGCGCGCAGCGTACGCAGCGCGCGGAGGAGTTTTTGTTCCTCAACGGACTGCCTACCGCTGAGATGTCTGCGAAGGCGTACGCGGCCGTAGGCGTCGCGCGATACTCTTCGGCGGTGCACTGCTTCGCTCCGGAGCTCGCGCATCGCTTCCACTGTGCGCTAGGTGAGCGCGATGATGCCGTGATGGATGCGTTGCTCGCCGGGTTCTACTTGCCACTGGTGGCGTTGCGCGACGAATCTCCCGGCTTCGCGGTGTCGCTGGTGAAGGCGGCTGCGCGGCTGCGAGGCGACAAGGTCGGCACTGTACGGCCGCCGCTCGTCGAGCCGACCGTCGAGCAGATCGACAGGCTGGGCAAGATCGTCGAAGGCGGCTTCGCCACGCTCAAGCGTATCGAGGCACGCTGATGAAGATTCGGGACGTCGTACTCACCCCGGTTGCATTCGCGGATCCACCGCTGCTGAACGTGATGGGCGTACACGAGCCGTACGCCTTGCGCAGTGTGGTTCAGCTGGTCTGCGAAGACGGCGTGGTGGGCCTCGGTGAGTCGTACGGCGACGAGGCTTTCCTCGGCGAGGTACGCAAGGTTGTGCCGGGGCTGGCCGGGCACGACGTGTTCGACCTGCCGGGGCTGAAGCGGCTCGTCGCGCGCACGCTGGCCGGCACTGTGGTGACAGATGAACACGGCCTGATCGGTGGGTTCTCGATCCGCAAGACGATCGCCAGTGTGTACTCGCTGTTCGAGGTCGCCTGCCTGGATGCGCAAGGGCAGGCCCTGGGCCGTCCGGTGGTGGACCTGCTCGGCGGCAAGGCCCGAGACGAGGTCGACTTCTCCGCGTACCTGTTCTACAAGTACGGCGCGCATGTCGGCGCCGACGAGGACAGCTGGGGTGAGGTCGTGACGCCGGAGGCACTCGTCAGCGTGGCGAAGCGCATGGTGGACGAGTATGGCTTCCGCTCGATCAAGCTCAAGGGCGGCGTCTTCGAGCCGTCGCAGGAGATCGCGGGCATCCGTGCCCTCGCCGAGGCGTTTCCCGGGTACCCGCTGCGGATCGACCCGAACGGGGCGTGGACTCCGGAGACCGGCGTACGCGCGGCAGGGGAACTCGAAGGCGTACTGGAGTACCTCGAAGACCCCACGCCCGGCATCGAAGGCATGGCCCGGGTAGCGGAGCGAGCAAGTATGCCGTTGGCCACCAATATGTGCGTGGTGAACCTCGGTGACATCGAACCGGCGTTCCGTGCGCGCGCGATCGGTGTGCTGCTGTCGGACCACCACTTCTGGGGCGGTATCCGCGACACCCAGGCGTTGTCGATCACCTGCGAGAGCTTCGGCGTCGGGCTGTCGATGCACTCCAACAGCCACCTCGGCATCAGTCTCGCCGCGATGGTGCACGTGGCCGCAGCGACACCGCACCTGACGTACGCGTGCGACACGCACTGGCCGTGGAAGACGGCAGACGTGATCGCACCCGGCGCGCTGGAGTTCCGTGGCGGCGCTGTGACAGTGCCGGAACGGCCAGGCCTCGGTGTCGAGCTGGACGCCGACGCACTCGCCGTGGCGCACGAGAACTATGTCCGATGTGGACTGACGAAGCGGGACGACGCCACGTACATGCGGAAGTACCGGCCGGCGTTCGAACCGAACACGGCAAGGTGGTGACGCGGTGAAGGTGACCGGCTACGCCTATCCGTGGGACGTGCTCGGTGACCCCGGCTTCGTAGACCGCGTACGCGATCTCGGTGTGGACGAGGTCGCAGTGGCGTTGACCTACCACAGTGCCCGCGCGGCCACACCGTGGTCGCCCGACCGCGCTTCGGTGATTGCGCGGACCGCGGCGATCTACCGTTCGGTGCGCGAAGAGGTGTGGGCAGGCCGTGAGCTGGTTCCGGCCACGCCGGACTGGGTCGGCCAGCCGTACAGCGGCGGCGACGCCGTGCGCCTGCTGAACGCAGCGGGTATGCCGTCTGCGGCATGGCTTGTGCTGACCCACAACTCTCAGCTGGGAGCCGCGTTTCCGGGGTACGCGGTGCGAAACTGCTTCGGCGAGACGTACCCGTGGGCGTTGTGCCCCTCGCAACCCGCAGTCCGCGCGTACGCAGCGACGCTGGTTTCGGAGGCTGTCGCAGGGCTTGAACTGTCCTCGGTGATCCTGGAAGCGTGCGGCCCGTTTGGCGCCGTACACCAGCACCAACACGAGAAGACCGACGGCGTGTGGGCGCTGGCGGTTGCGCGTGTGCTCTCGATTTGCTGCTGTACGGCGTGTGCCGAAGGCTGGATCGGGTGGAACCCGGAAGAAGTACGGGAACAGCTGTCTACCGAGGTACGCAGGCTGGTGGCCACGGCCGAACTCACAGTGACCGAGGACGCGCTTCCTTCGGCGCTGAAGGGAGTACTGCTGAGCGGACGGCAGAACGCCACCGATGTCCTGCGTGGTGCAGTGCTCGCGAAGCTGAAGCCCGGTACGCGGATTGTGTTGCACGGTGCGCTCGATCCGTGGGCCACTGGTGCGTCGCCGGGGCTTACGCCGACTGCTGCCGACGACGACGACGCTGCCGTCGTCGTGTTGCAGAACTGGGCGCCGGGGCAGAGCAGCGTCGACGCTGTGGCTGCAGCGCGGAAGGCGTTGCCTGCGAAGGTGGCTGTGGGCAGCTACGTCACTGCCGTCGCAGCGGGGCCGGTGCCGGACATCGAAGCGTACGTGGGCGAACTCGGCCGCGCGGGCGCCGCTGAACTGCACCTCTACCATCTGGGCTTGGCAGGCCCTGCGCGGTGGCCGGATCTGCATACTGCGGTCGCCGCTGCACACCGAGTGTCGCGAAACTGAACGAGGAGATCATGAGTCTGGAAACCTCCGAAGCGGACCTGGAACGAGTGCTCGGCGCTGCGGCTGCGGCTGCGCGGCCTTTCGCTGCGAGTACGCCCGCGGCACGCGCAGGCTGGCTGACGGCTGTGGCCGACGCGCTCGACGCGGAGGCCGAGAAGCTGATCGCGCTCGCGCACGCCGAGACCCACCTACCGGCCGCTCCGCGGCTTAAGGGTGAGCTGGCCCGCACCACGTTTCAGCTGCGGTTGTTCGGCGAGGTGCTGCGGGACGGCGCCTACCTCGGTGCCACTGTCGACCACGCCGATCCGGCATGGCCGATGGGGCCGCGCCCGGACATCCGCCGCGTGCTCGTGCCGGTTGGGCCGGTGCTGGTGTTCGCGGCGAGCAACTTCCCGTTCGCGTTCAGCGTGGCAGGCGGCGACACCGCGTCCGCGCTCGCCGCCGGGTGCCCGGTGGTGCTGAAGGCGCACCCGGGGCACGAGGAGCTGTCTGCGCGTACCGGGGAGATCGTGGCTGCCGCGCTCGTCGCGGCCGGCGCCCCGGAGGGCACGTTCGCCGTGATCCACGGGGTGGAGCAGGGCGTGACCGCGTTGCGGGACCCGCGGATCGCGGCTGCCTCGTTCACCGGCTCGGTGCCCGGCGGGCGGGCGCTGTTCGACATCGCGATGGCTCGGCCGGCGCCGATCCCGTTCTACGGCGAGCTGGGCAGCGTGAACCCCGTGGTCGTGACGCCGGGCGCGCTGAGCGCGCGGGGCGAGGCAGTGGCGAAGGGGTACGCCGGGTCGTTCAGCCTGGGTGCCGGGCAGTTCTGCACCAAACCGGGCCTGCTGCTCGTCCCCGAAGGGCACGGCCTGGAGGGCACCCTGAGCGAGGCCGTCGGCGGCGTCGCCCGGCAGGACATGCTGAACGAGCGCATCGCCGCCGGTTTCGCGAACAAGCTGGCCGAGCTACGTGCAGCACCGGGCGTCTCGTCGCTGGTGGAGGGCGACCGTCAGGATCTCGGCTGTACACCGAGCCTGCTGACCACCACCGCGAAGGAGTTCCTGGCCGGTGGCGACGCCGTACGTGAGGAGCACTTTGGCCCGGCGTCGCTGGTCGTCACCTACGCCGACCAGGCCGAGCTGATCGAGGTTCTCGACACGCTCGAACCCGGCCTCACCGCGACTGTGCACGGCGAAGAGGACGAAGCCGAGTACGTGCGCGCGCTGTTGCCCTCGCTGACCAGGCTGGCAGGGCGGCTGCTGTGGAACGACTGGCCCACCGGCGTCACGGTGAGCTGGGCACAGCAGCACGGCGGACCGTACCCGGCCACCACGGCACCGACCACCACTTCGGTTGGCACCGCGGCCATCGAGCGCTTCCTGCGCCCGGTCGCCTGGCAGGGCTTCCCGGACGCGTTGCTGCCGGAGGCGCTGCGTGAGGGCAACCCGTGGCAGTTGCCTCGGCGTACGGACGGGGCGCGCTGACCGTTGCGGGTAGTACATCCGGGAGGCCGGGTTCGTCGGGCTGTGGGGCTGCCCTGGTGCTGTGTGGGCGGCTGTGGCGTCGCTCCGGCCGGAGTGGCGTTCGCCGTGTCGGGTTCGGCGTGGGATCGGCCGGGGTGACACCGGGCTTCTCCGCGCGTGTTGCTGCCGGGACTGCTACACGAGGGCAACCCGTGTAGCAGCCCCCGCGGCAGCGGCGGAGCGCGCTGATCGGCCGGGGTAGCTGCAGGAGGCCGGATCCGTCGCTCCGAGGGACTTCTGTGGCGTGCTCGGGTCAGTCCATGGTCGCCCACCTGGTGAGGTCCTCGTGGCGCAGTGCGGCGGCCAGCAGGTCCGGAAACCGGTCGGGCCCGCATTGAGGCCAGCGCCGCGCCGAATACCCCGGAGTGCACCACTAATTCCGCCATCGAGCCGGACTGGTCCACGGCCAGCACCACGTCCCGGCGCACGCTGTTCTCCCGGCGGCCGTAGCCGATCAGCCGCTCCGGCACCACGGTGCGGAGGTCGGGGGAGTAGTGCCGCAGGTTCGCCCGCACGGTCCGGTCCCAGTCGACGTCGCCGCCGCGTGGCCGGCGGGTTCGTGCGGAGCGGTCGAGCGCTCCGTGCACCGCGGACCGGGTGCGTTCGGCGAGCCGCTCTCCGGCTCCAGCAGCATCCCACCACACGCTCGGACGCGCCTGCGCCGGACCACCACTTCGCGGGCACCGCCGGCCCGCGCGCGGCTTTCACCGACGCCGGGCCCGGCGCGAGCCCGCGCACCCGGTCCGCGCTCCAGCGCGCCGCCACCTCGTCCGCTACGTACTGGGTCGTTCGCGTCCCCTCCCGGGGCTGACCGGAGAAGCATCGCATCCGGCACCGACAATTCCGGTGACCGTGCTGGTCGGAAGTGGATCAGCAGGGGATCAAGGCACGGGTCAGGACTCGACCGCGCCCCGCCAGCGCACGCCCGGCAGCAGCCGCTTTTCGTCCACTCGCTGCTTGTTCGCGCCGACCAGGTCGAACATCGACTCGATCAGGGTGTCGGTGAGCAAATGCGGCTGCAGGCCCAGCTCGACCAGCCCGGTGTGCTTGACGTGGTAGTAGTGCTCGGCCTGCTCGACCCGCGGGTTGTCCAGATGCTCGATCTGCACCGGCCCGGGGAAGGTGTTCGCCACGATGTCCGCGATCTGCCCCACCGAGTAGCTCTCCGTCATCTGGTTGAACACCCGGAACTCGCCGCGCTCGGCGGGGTGCTCCACGGCGAGCCGGATGCACTCCACGGTGTCCCGGATGTCGAGCAACCCGCGGGTCTGCCCGCCCTTCCCGTACACCGACAGCGGCTGCCCCAGCACGGCCTGGACGACGAACCGGTTCAGCACCGTGCCGAACACCGCGTCGTAGTCGAACCGGGTCGCCAGCCGCGGGTCGAGCGCGGTCTGCGGGGTTTGCTGGCCGTACACCACCCCCTGGTTCAGATCGGTGGCGCGCAGGTCCCAGATCCGGCAGGCGAACTCGATGTTGTGCGAATCGTGCACCTTCGACAGGTGATAGAACGAGCCCGGCTTCTTCGGATACAGCATCCGGTCGCGGCGGCCGTTGTGCTCGACCTCGAGCCAGCCCTCCTCGATGTCGATGTTCGGCGTGCCGTACTCGCCCATTGTGCCCAGCTTGACCAGGTGGATCGCCGGGTCGATCTCGGCGATCGCGTAAAGCAGGTTGAGGTTGCCCACCACGTTGTTGTGCTGGGTGTGGACGGCATGCTCGCGGTCGATCATCGAATACGGCGCGGAACGCTGTTCGGCGAAATGAACGATCGCGTCGGGCCGGTACTCCCGCACTGTGTCGTAGACGAAGCCGGCGTCCAGCAAATCACCCTCGTAGGCGTCGATCCGCTGGCCGGACACCTCCTGCCAGGCCTCGATCCGGGTCGCCAGGTTTTCGATCGGGACGAGACTCTCGGTGCCCAGCTCGACGTCGTAGCGGCGTCGCGCGAAGTTGTCCAGAACAGCCACGTCGTGCCCGCGGTCGGACAAATGCAATGCCGTGGGCCAGCCTAGATACCCGTCGCCGCCGAGAACCAGCACACGCATGAAAGAGCCCTTCTTTCGTTTCTGCATCGGGCCCGCCGATTTCACGACGTACCTGATGCTTTGACCGACTTCCGAACCTAATGCCCGGGTGCTGATCGGCGCCTGGCAGCAAGCTGTGAATTCTCTGTGTGACCGGGGGTCGTCCGGCATGCCGTACGGCGCGAGGGGGAGACTGGGGGCATGACGACGGTAACCAGCCCGGCCGAGCCACGCACGGCGGAGGATTCGCCGCCGCGGCGCCGGGGCCTGGTGCGGTTCGTCCGCGCGGCGACGAGTTCCGTGGCCTCGACGCTGCTCAGCCAGGTCGCGCTGATCACCGTGCTCGGGGCAGGCGGGGAGCCGTGGCTGGCCAGCGGCGTCGCGTTCGCCGCGGGCGCGGTGCTGAACTACTTCCTCACCCGCCGCTGGGTGTGGGGCCGCCGTGGCCGGCCCGACGTGGCCCACGAGCTGGTGCCTTACGTCGCGGTGATCTCGCTCGGCGGGCTCGCCTCGGTGGGCCTGACCACGCTCACCGGGCACCTGCTCGCGCCGCTCTCGCTGCCGCACTTCTGGTGGGTCGTCGCTCTCGACGCGGCGTACGTGTTCAGCTACGCGGCGGTGTTCGTCGTGAAGTTCACGCTGCTCGATCGCTTCGTTTTCGCCCGCGGCGCAGCACGTACCCCCGCCACCACGTCCCCGTCATGACGCGCGCGTAATTCGCGCCGTACACGAGGCTGCCGCCCTTCTTGCTCTTACCCGCCTTGCGCAGCCGCATACTCATCGGTCGTTCGAGTACCCGTGCCCCGCGCGCGGTGACGCCCAGCAGTAGCTCCGAGGATTGGTACTGCGGTTCGTTCAAGGGGACCGCAGTGGCGAGCTCCGCGTGCATGCCCCGGAATCCGAACGACGTGTCGGTGATCCGGCGCAGCGTCAGCAGCGAAGCGAGCCACGCGAACACACGGACCCCGACCCACCGCATGCGGTTGGCCGCTTCTTCGTGGCCGAGCCTGCGCGAGCCGGTCACGAAGTCGGCAGTGTTGTCGATGAGCGGGCGTACGAGCTCCGCCATCTCGCTGTTGTCGTACTGGCCGTCACCGTCGGTGGTCACGATGTACATCGCGCCGTACGCGGCGGCGAGGTGATAGCCGAGCCGTAGCGCAGCGCCCTGCCCCCGGTTGGTCGGTGCGACGCACACGTACGCGCCATGCTTCTCGGCGATGGTCGCCGTGTCGTCTGTACCCCCGTCGACGACTACGAGAACGTCCACGGGCAGCCCCAGGCAGGTTTCGGGCATGTCGTCGAGGACCTGGCCGATGCCGCCCGCTTCGTTGTACGCAGCGATCACCACGGTCAGTTCGGAAAGCTGTATGCCCGGATGCCGCTCGCGGAAATCGCCGGCGGCGACTTCGTCGGTCGTGTCGGGGTAGGCGGCGAGCCGACGGCGGCTCGCCGAGGTGAGCGTGGTGAAGCCGAGCGCACCAGCCATCGGCAGCAGCACTAGCGCGGGCAACTGGTACCTCCAGGAGAACTCGAAGACCGCGCACGCGAAGAGCAGGAACAGCCCGGCACCCGCGGCGAAGAGCGCTCCGCTGCGCGCGGGGTCGTGGGGCCGTTTCCGGCGCAGCAGCGTGGACAACCCGAGAAGCCCGAAGAAGCCGAGCACTGTCCCGGGTACGAAACCGCCATTGAGCTGGTAGTCGCGTAGAACCACTGCGATCGGCTCGTTGACGCTGGGGCCGATGCCGTCGTACTGCGTCGTGTAACCCGAGATCACCGGTGGGTCGGCCCACTGCGGATAGGTCAGCTGGAACTGCCACCGTTCGACTTCGACGTCATTGACCGCGTTGGTGCGGGTGAAGCGGAAGCTTTTCGCGAAGTCGCCGAGAATCGCCTTCGCGACGTCCCACCACTGCGCCTTGAGCACGATGGCCGCGAACTCGTTTGCGAGCGCCGTCTTGTCCGCACCGGGCGGCAGCGGGCCCGGCCACGCCGGGTCGAGGTCCGCGTGGGTGTAGTCGTCCACGCGGCGTAGGCCGATCTCCTGGGTCGGGCAGAACACCCGTAACACCGGATCCAGCTTCAGGTTCGGACAATCGGCCACCGCCGCCGTACGCCCGTACAGCATGTTCCCGGACGGACCGGTCAGTCCCCACTTCCCGGTCTGCGCCTTGACCTCCGCGGCGTAGGGCACGACCACCACGAGCATCGCCAGCAGCCCGATGCCCGCGTTGCGCCAGCCTCGCCACGTACGCCACGCGCGGCCGGCGGCGAGTACGTACAGCAGGAAGGGCACCGCGAGCGCCACACCGACCAGCCGTACCAGTACGGCGAATCCGACGATCAGCCCGGCGAGCGCGATCCGCCGCCAGTTCGGCTTGCCTTTCGCCAGCAGCAGCCACAGCAGACCGAGCAGCAGTGCTTCGAAGAGCACCTCGGACATGATGTTCTGCTCGATCTGCACCTGGTAGGCGTCGAGCAGCAGGGGAGCGGCGGCGAGCGCGCTCACCCAGCGACGGGCGCCCAGCCGCCGCGCCAGCGCGTACAGCCCCACTGCGACGGCCATTCCGGCCAGATGCTGCACCGCGGCGACGAAGGCCAGCCCGCCGACCGCGAGCAGTGGGCGCAGCAGTAGGTCGTAGCCGATCGGGTTGAGCTGATCGGCGCGCAGCGCGTGCAGATTGTCCAGGTACCGGAACGAGTCGATGTACAGGATGGCCGGTCGGTAGGCGACCCAAGCCAGCACTCGCAGCGTGGCGCCCAGCGCCAGCAGGACGAGCAGGAACGCGTGGCGGCGGAGGAACCGGCTCACCGGCTGGTGGTCTCCTGGTCCGAGAAGTACTTCCAGGTGGTGGCCAGCCCTTCGGCCAGCGAGGTCTCCGGGCGGTAGCCGATGGTCCCCGCGCTCGCCGAGACGTCGACGATCACCGCGGGCATCTCACCGGCCGGCGCCGGCACGTGCTCGATCGGCAACGCGGCGCCGGTCACCTCACGCACGGTCTCGATCATCTCCAGCACCGACACGGACCGTCCGGCGCCCACGATCGCGCGGCCGCTGTGGCCGCCTTCGTAGGCCAGAACGATCGCGCGCACCACGTCGTCGATGTGGACGAGGTCGCGCATCTGCTCGCCGGTCCCGTACACGCGCACGCCTTCGTCGTTGAGCGCGGCGCGCATCATGCGCGGGACGAAGCTGTCCTTGTGAGACATGCCCGGGCCGTACACGTTGGTAAAGCGCAGCGCGCAAGTAGTCATGCCGTACGCGCCGGTGTAGCCGGACAGCAGCATCTCGCATGCCGCCTTCGTTGCGCCGTACGGCGTCAGCGGGCGCGTGGGCAGATCCAGGGTGATGGTCGACGTGCCGACGTCGCCGACGACCGCGTTGGTCGACGCGAGCACGAACCGCGGCACTTCGCGTGCACGGCACAGCTCCAGCAGCTCGTGGGTCACCGCCACGTTTTCGGCGTACGTCTCGCGCGGCAGCTCGACGGACTTGAGCACGGAGGTGAGCGCGGCGAGGTGCACAATCCCGCCTGTGCCCTCGGCGATCGCGGCTTCGCGGATCGCCGCGGCCTGCAGATCGCCGGTTACGACGCGTACGCCTTCGTCGGCGGTCTCGAAATGCACCCGGTCGACGACGGTCACCGGGTAGCCGCGCTCCCGGAACGCGGCGACGGTGGCCCGGCCGATGAAGCCGCTGCCACCGGTGACGACTACCGGTGTCCTTTCCGGACTGTTGGGGTGCACCATGGCGGACAACCTACCGCCGGATCCTGTGCGGCCGGTATGCGAGTCAGCGGGTCCGCGTGTGAGCACCCCCAGTGATCACACGCGGACCCCGGTGTTTAGTTTTCTTAACAGTGCTCGGCAGGAGTGTAGCCGGAACGACACGGGTAGTGTCAAGTTTACGGGACAGTTATGCTGGGTACTGTCGCGGAACAGGGATGGTTGGGGGCGGCATGGCCGGGCAGGACGAGGGGCGCAGCTTCGCGCATCGGCTCGCGCACCTGATCGGCACGGTGCACCCGCCCGACCGCAAGCCTTACTCCTATCGGGAGATCGCCCAGGGCGTCGCGGAGCTGACCGGGGTCACCATGTCGGCCACGCACGTGCAGCAGCTGGCCGTAGGCGCGCGCCGCGATCCGAAGCGCTCGCACATCCAGGCGCTGGCCCGGTTCTTCGGCGTGCCGGTCACGTATTTCTTCGACGACGAGGTCGCAGCGCGCGTCGACGGCCAGGTCGCCGACGTCGTCGCCTGGCGCGACACCGAGGCCCGTGATCTGGCACAGCGCGCGATGCGGCTCTCGGCGCGGGATCGCGAGACGGTCACCGCGCTGATGGATCAGCTCAACAGCTATGCCTCCGGGCGCGAACGGACCCGCCGAGGACGTAAACCGGAGTGATCAGGACCGCTATGCTGACGGTCGCCGGTGTGCCCGGAACTCCGTGGTGCCCTCGGCTGGTCCTGCCGCCGATCACCTCGGGAGGGGTCATCGATCCGAGCCTGCGTACGCGTGCCCGCCGGGCAGTGGGGGCGTTGCTGGCCGCTGTGCCGCCGCCGCGGCCGTGGTCGATGAACGCCT
This sequence comes from Amycolatopsis panacis, assembly GCF_003600245.1. NCBI lineage: Bacteria > Bacillati > Actinomycetota > Actinomycetes > Pseudonocardiales > Pseudonocardiaceae > Amycolatopsis > Amycolatopsis panacis. The sequence continues at coordinate 2,266 of NZ_QZFV01000118.1, read as the reverse complement.
GGATCGACCGGCTGGAACGCCACCGTGACCGTGACATCGACCTGCTGGCCGTGGACTACGTGCCGGGACAGCCGTCCGGTGCCTGGCAGCGGCACGAGGACTACGACCTGGTCGCGTACGCGGCGGGTACGTCGAGCCTGCACCAGGACCACATCATCGCGCACGAGATCGCGCATCTGCTCTGCGAGCACCGTGGGGACTGCGTGCTGTCCGAGGCCGACGCGGCGCGCGTCGCCCCGGATCTGAGCGCGCACCTGTTGTCGCACCTGCTCACTCGCGTCACGACGGATTCCGACGAGTACGAGGCGGAGCTGATGGCTGTCCTGTTGATGAGCGCCGCGACCTCCGACGACGCACCGCTGCGTCCGGGTGCGTCCGGACGGGCGGCCGAACGCGCGCGGCGCTTTGCGTCGGTGCTCGGATGATCGACGCGCTCTTCTTCGGGGTAGGGCTGCTCGCGGTCGCCATCGGGATCTGGCGCGCGATGCGCGCGCGGCGGACCGGCGCCGGATCCGGTCTGGCGATCTCGCTCATCGCGCTGGGCCTGGCGTTCTGCTTTCTGGCGAACAGCGCGCAGGAGATCGAGAGCCGGCTGTACCCGAGTCTCGGGCGGCTGTTGTCCAATCTCGCGACCATGGTCGCCGCGTACGGCATTTCGGTCACTGTCGCGGAGATCGGCGGTGTGGCGCATCGACGGCGGCGTACGCGGTTGATCGTCCTGCTGGTCGCGCTGGTGGTCCTTGCGGGGTCGTTCTTCGCAACCCGTGGGTTGCCGACCGGTGTGGGCCTGTTCGACGAGCTGTACCGCTCGAACCCGACGCTGATCGCGTATGTCGTGGTCTACACCTTGTACCTGGGCTACGCGGTGGCGGAAATCGCCGTGGTGTCGGTCGGTGCGGTGCGTACGGGGACCGGTGCGTTCCGGGTCGGGCTCGGGTTGGTGTTCGTCGGCTGTCTGGTCGCTTTCGTTTATCTGACCGGGAAGATCGTCGATCTGATTCGCGACGTGGCGGCCGAGCACCCGGTGGCGGCCGTCTGCCGGGGCGCGTTTTCGAGTCTGGACTGCGCGCTTGCGGTGGGGTTCCCGGCGATTGCCGTGCTGCTGCTTGTGATCGGGTTGACGGTGCCCGCGTTCCCGGCCGCGGTCCGGGCGCTGCGGGACTCACGGGCGCGTACGGAGCTGCGCCCGTTGCGTACGCACCTCGCCGAGCGGTACCCGGACGTCGTGCGTCTGGACGACGTACGCGGGAGTGGGCGGGAACGACTGTTGACCATGATGAGTGAAATCAGCGACGGGCTTCTTCTCGCGGGCGTGGGACCGCAGTTGACTCCGGCCGCCGCTGCGCAGGCACTGAGGGACGGCGAAGGCCCCACAGCCGGCGAAGCCGACGAAGCCCCCGCGGAGACCGCCTTCGCCGCCGACGTGACGCGGCTGCGGGCTATTGCGCGAGAGTTCCGAGCGGAGCCGACAGCCGGAGCTGCCAGCCCTGCTCGGTGAGCACCACGAGATGCAGCGTCTCGGCACGGTCGGTCACAGGGAGTGCCGCAGCCGCACGTTCGGCGACGGTCGCGCGCTGCTCGTCGGTACCGCCCATCGCGATCGTCAGGTGCACGGGCGGCCGAGGACCGAACCGCCCGCCGTAGGGCGGCACTTTTGGCCAGCGCGCGCACACCGCGTCGGCCAGCGGCTGCAATGCGGGCGCCGCAGCCGCGACGAACCCTGGCGCGGTCACCACCTCCGCCAGCCGGACCTCGACCGGCTCCTGCGCACGGGCGAGGGCGAGCACCGCCTCGTCGACCGCGTCGGTCAGCTGCGCGGCGGGCAGAAACGGATACAACGCCGTGACATGCGGCGGCAATCCGGCGCGGACGAGCCCCGGCTCGACCTCCGCGGCCAGCGCGAGCACCTTCGCGGCGGCAGGCAGTTCGACGACCAGGGCGCTGGTTCCGGGAGCAGGCACCCCACGATCTTGCCGGACGGTGGGGATCGGGGGTGTGCGGGGGCGCTTCGGCCGGGGGTGGGGTGGGCAGGGCGGTTCTGGGACGGTGCGGTTCCTGGACGGTTTCGGGCGCCGGAGTGGGCTGCGCGCCGGGGTGGGATGCTCCGGAGCCGGAGCCGGAGCCGGACCACGGCCGCGAGACCACGGCCGCGAGACCACGGCCGCGAGACCACGGCCGCGAGACCACGGCCGCGAGACCACGGCCGCGAGACCACGGCCGCGAGACCACGGCCGCGAGACCACGGCCGCGAGACCACGGCCGCGAG
>NZ_QZFV01000117.1:0-32484 GCF_003600245.1 Amycolatopsis panacis | reverse complement strand
ACCACGGAGTCTGTGAAGGGTCCCTTCACAGACCCGAAACCGGTCCGGCGCACGCCACGAGGTGGTCGCACACACACCTCCGCATCGCCCACTGCCGGGTCCCCGACCAACTTTGCCGACACCCTGGACTCTGAGGCTGTGAAGGGTCCCTTCACAGCCGTGGGCGGGAACGGCGGCGGGATCACCACTGGAGGGCTGAGGTCATCTCCCGTTCGACGATCGGCGCCAGGGTGGCCATGAAGGTCGCGGTGACGTGGTTGTCGTCCATGTAGACCAGCACATTGCCGACGACCGCCGAGCAGGTGCGTGGCTCGCAGAAGTAGTCCGTGAGGTCCAGGAACGAGACGTTGTCCGGCACGTCGTCGATGTCGGCGTAGGACGGGGTGCGCGGCAGCACCGTGTCCCGCGCCGGACTGCACCCGGGGTCTTCCGCGCCACGCTGGGCCACGCAGGAGGCCATGTTGAAGCCGAACCGCGGGCTGTCGCGCAGCGCGACCACCGGGATGCCCGCCTTGCCCAGCTGCGCCCACCGATGCACCAAGCCCCGCGGCGTGGTCTCGGTGACCCCGGCGCGCGGGGTGACGCTGGCCAGGGTGACCACCACGTCCGGGTGCATGGCCACGATCTCGTCCGCGGCCGCCTTGTTCCAGTCCTGGCAGCCGCGGTCGCCGGCCATCAGCTCGGAATCGGTGGAAAACGGACAGGCGCCCTTGAGCATCGAGGTGACCTGCCAGCCCGCCGAGCCGACCAGCTGCAGGTAGGCGCCGAGGAACTGCTGGATGTGCGAATCGCCGACCAGCACCACACGTTTCACCGGCGGGCCCAGCGGATTCTGCGTACAGACCTTCAGTTCCTTGTTCCGGGGCGACATCTTGCACTTGTCGTCGGTGATGCCCGCCCAATCGTCGGGCAGGGCGAGTGTGGGCGGCACCAGCGACGGGCTGGGCGAGCCTTCGTAGATGAAGCCCGGGCTGTGCGCGACCGCGCCCGGGTGGTCCGGATCGCCGACCTCGATCTCGAAGTTGGCCTGCGCGGTGCCCACCCAGCTCCAGGCCAGGCAGGCGAGCAGCACCGGGATCAGCGCCAGCACCCCGAACCGGTAGGCACCCCACCGCTTGACGGTGCCGATCTTCGACAGCCGGATGGGGTTTTCGATCAGGTGATAGGTCAGGATCGACAGCAGGAACGACGCCCCGATCACCACCGCGCCGCCGAGCACGCCGACCGCCGGCCGGTCCCGGGCGACCAGGTAGAACACCAGCACCGGCCAGTGCCACAGGTACAGCGAGAAGCTGAGCTTGCCCAGGTAGCCCAACGGTTTCGAGCTGAGCCAGCGGTCCGTGCCCAGTGGCGTCCCGGTCTGTCCGGCCACCAGCACCAGGCCCGCGGACAGGGTCGGCCACAGCGCGATCCAGCCGGGGAACACCGAGTCGATCCGCAGCACGATGCCGCACAGCACCAGCCCGGCCACGCCGAGCCAGCCGAGCAGCACGCGCAGCGCCCGCGGCAGCGTGACCGAGTCGAGGAACATCGCCATCAGCCCGCCGAGCGCGAACTCCCACACCCGGGTCAGGCCGTGGAAGTAGGCCAGCGGCTGGTCCACGGCGGTCAGGTACACCGAGAACGCCAGCGAAGCCGTGAACAGCACCACCAGCAGCACGCTCACGATGCGCCGCAGGGACCAGCCGAGCCGGCGCACGAGCAGGCCGAGCCCGACGAACAGGATCGGCCACAGCAGGTAGAACTCGCCCTGGATGGACAGCGACCAGAAGTGCTGGACCACGCTCGCGCTGTTGTGCTGGGCGAAGTAGTCGACCGAGTCCGAGGCCAGCTGCCAGTTCTCGTAGAACAGCGCGGAGGCGAACACCTCGCGGATGGTCTGGAACCAGCGGTCCTCGGGCAGGAGTAGGGTGGAGATCACCACGACGGCGAGCAGTACCGTCATCGCGGCCGGGAAGAGCCGCTTGATCATCCGGCCCCAGGTCTCGCGCAGCCGGATCCGCCCGCGCAGCAGCGCGCGGTAGAGCTGGCCGGTGATCAGGAAGCCGGAGACCAGGAAGAACACGTCGACGCCGCCGGAGATCCGGTCCAGCCAGACGTGGTAGACCACGACCAGCAACGAGGCCAGTGCGCGCAGCCCCTGCAACTCGGGCCGGAACCGGGCCTGAGCGTCCGGCGGCGCCGGGCGGCCGGGCCGCTGCGGTGCGGCCACGGTGGTCCCGGACATGAGCTTCCTCCAAAAGCCGGGGGCAGGCCGGCGTCGGCGGGCGCGGGAACGAACGGCTCACTACCTATACGTGACCGGCCGCGACGGCGGACACTCGGGGGTCCCCGGCGGTGCCACCGTGCTCACCCGCACGGAGGCGCGAGATATCTTGACACCCGTGCCCCTCGACCCCGCTCCGCTGGCGATTCGCCGTGCCCGGATCGCCGACGTCCGCCAGATCAAGGCCCTCGTGGACGCCGACGCCGGCCGGGTCCTGCTGGAAAAAGACCTGGTCACACTGTATGAAGCGGTGCCGGAGTTCTGGGTCGTGACCGGTCACGGCGACGCCGTGCTCGGCGCCGCCGCGCTGCACGTGCTGTGGGAGGACCTCGGCGAGCTGCGCACGGTCGTGGTGGACAAGGCCGCCCGGGGCCGGGGCATCGGGCACGCGCTGGTCGCCCGGCTTGTCGAGGAGGCCCGCGAACTCGGTCTCCGCCGGTTGTTCGTGCTCACCTTCGAGACCTCGTTCTTCGCCGGTCACGGCTTCGTAGAGATCGACGGCGCCCCGGTGTCGCAAGAGGTGTACGAGGAAATGCGGCGGTCGGTGGACCCCGGGGTCGCGGAGTTCCTGGACCTGCCCTACGTCAAGCCCAACACCCTGGGCAACGCTCGCATGCTGCTGGAGCTCTGAGAGGGGCCGACCCTACGGACGACGTTCCTACCGCGGTCTCGCCGCCGCCCGGGAAGCGGCGTCGACGAAGCGAAGGCAAGTCACACGAGAAGATCCAGGATCTGCGACGCTGGGGTACCAGTCGCGCCGAGCTGGAACTCGTGGCGCTGGACCGGGGCCTGGCATCCCTCAACAGCCTGACCATGGCCGGGCGCGCCTTCTACCTGCCGGCGCACTACAACCCGGAGCGCACCGTGCTCGATCTCGGGGCGTCCGTGGCCGGGTGATCAGTCCTCGTCACCACCCTCGGCCGGGGCCTCGCCGCCACGGATCATGAACAGCACCGAGTCCAGCTCCTCCGGCTTGATCAGCACGTCGCGCGCCTTCGAACCCTCGGACGGGCCGACCACGCCCCGGCTCTCCAGCAAGTCCATCAGCCGGCCCGCCTTGGCGAACCCGACCCGCAGCTTGCGCTGCAGCATCGAGGTGGAGCCGAACTGCGAGGTGACGATCAGCTCGGCCGCCTGCAGCAGCACGTCGAGGTCGTCGCCGATGTCCGGGTCGATCTCCTTCTTCTCGCCCGCCTTCGCCGCGGTCACGCCGTCGGTGTAGTCCGGCTGCGCCTGGTCCTTGGCGAAGGTGACGACCGCGGAGATCTCGTCGTCGCCGACGAACGCGCCCTGGATGCGGACCGGCTTCCCGGCACCCATCGGCAGGTAGAGCGCGTCGCCCATGCCGATCAGCTTCTCCGCGCCCGGCTGGTCCAGGATGACTCGTGAGTCGGTCAGCGAGGAGGTGGCGAAGGCCAACCGCGAGGGCACGTTCGTCTTGATCAGGCCGGTCACCACGTCCACCGACGGGCGCTGGGTGGCCAGCACCAGGTGGATACCCGCGGCCCGGGCCTTCTGGGTGATCCGCACGATCGCGTCCTCCACGTCGCGCGGCGCGGTCATCATCAGGTCGGCCAGCTCGTCGACGATCGCCATGATGTACGGGTAGGGCTGGTACACGCGTTCGCTGCCCGGCGGGGCGGTGATGTCGCCGGAGCGAACCTTCTTGTTGAAGTCGTCGATGTGGCGGACCCGGTTGGCCTGCATGTCCTGGTAGCGCTGCTCCATCTCCTCGACCAGCCAGGCCAGCGCGGCGGCCGCCTTCTTCGGCTGCGTGATGATGGGCGTGATCAGGTGCGGAATGCCCTCGTACGGGGTCAGCTCGACCATCTTCGGGTCGATCAGGATCATCCGGCACTCGTCCGGGGTGGCCCGCGCGAGCAGCGAGACCAGCATCGAGTTGACGAAGGAGGACTTACCGGAGCCGGTGGACCCGGCCACCAGCAGGTGCGGCATCTTCGTCAGGTTCGCGGTGACGAACCGGCCCTCGATGTCCTTGCCCAGCCCGATCAGCATCGGGTGGTTGTCCTTGACCGTGGTCGGCGCACGCAGCACGTCGCCGAGGCGGACCATCTCGCGGTCGGAGTTGGGCACCTCGATGCCGACCGCGGACTTGCCCGGGATCGGCGCGAGCAGCCGCACGTTGTCGGTGGCCACCGCGTAGGCGATGTTCTTGGTCAGCGCGGTGATCTTCTCGACCTTCACGCCGGGGCCGAGTTCGACCTCGTACCGGGTGACCGTGGGCCCGCGGGTGAAACCGGTGACCTGAGCGTCCACATTGAACTGTTCCAGCACGCCGGTGATCGCCTCGATCATGGCGTCGTTGGCCTTGCTGCGGGACTTCGGCGCGGCGCCCAGCTGCAGCAGATCCGGCGGCGGGAGCTGATAATCGCCCTCGACGGTGCGGGTGACGGAGAGGGCGGGCTCGGGTTCCTTCTTCGGCTTCTTCTCCGGCACCTCGGCGGGCTTGGCCGCGGCCTTCGGCGGCCGGATCGGCATGGCCGGCTCGGCGAGCGCGGCCTCCAGGTCGAGCTGCTCGGCGCCGTCGTCACTGGCGGCCTGCCGCCGCCGGGAAGGCTTGCGCAGCCGGACGGACTTCGCCGGCTCGGCTTCGGTGACCTCGTCCTGTGCTTCGCCGTCTTCGGCGGGCGTCCGGCCGTGCGCCGCGTTGTACTCGGCCAGTTCCTGCTCGTCCAGGCCCCAGGTCCGCAGCCGGTGCGGGATCTCACGCACCGGCGTGGCGGTGAACACGAGCACCCCGAACGCCAGCGCGAGGATCAGCAGCGGCACCGCGACCCATTTGGTGACGCCGTCGGTGAGCAGCCCGCCGGAGAACGCACCGAGCTGGCCACCGGCGTACATCCGGCCGTCGTTGGTGTCCGGGAGACCGGTGAAGATGTGCAGCATCCCGAGCACCGACAGCACCACCAGCACGGTGCCCACGCCCATCCGCGGCCGCGTCTCCGGCCGCGGCTCGGACCGCATCAACCCGATCGCGACCACGATCAGCACCAGCGGCACGGCCACCGAACCGGCCCCGAACACGCTCCGCGCGGCCGTCTCCACCCCGGACCCGATCGGCCCGGCGCCCCGCCACCACACCCCGACCGCGGCCACGATGGCGAGCGCGATCAGCCCGAGGCCCAGCCCGTCCCGCCGGTGTGCCGACTCCAGCTCTCGGGTGCGCCCGACCGTGCGGGCCAGGGTGCCGAGCCCCTTGGCCAACAGGTTCCAGGTCCCGCGCACACCCCGCCCGAACGTCCCGGGCGACCGCTTCGCCGCCGAACCGCGAGCCGCCGACGTCCGCGCCCGGGAGGAACCCGACCCGCGCCCGCCGGACGCCCGCGCAGCCGGCTTCCCGGCCGTCTTCGCCGCTCCGGACGAACGACCGCCACCCGCCTTCGCCGGGGTACGCGCCCCCCGCGACGACGCCTTCGCGCCGCTGCTCGTGCTCCGCTTCCTCGTCGCCGACCCAGCCATACCCCCCACGGTAACGGGCGGATCGCGAGAGTCCCATGCGCCACTCGCACCACATCGGAAACAATCGGCGGTGTATCGGGGGGTGCCGATCCGGCGTTGGGGACGATCTGCGCAGGTCAGGGCGGATCCGGCAGGGTCGGTCGGCAGGGGCTCGCCACCAGGGGATCCTGGGCCGGCAGCGCCGTGAAATGCTCAGCTCATGTTCGCGTTGCAGCAGGAAGATTCCCCGGACGGCCGCCGTGCCCCCGCGATCTGGCGGACGATGCTGACCCTCGACCGCGGGCTGGTGAATCTCGTCGGGAAGCTGACCGTGTCCGGTGTGGTGCCCGCCCGGCTGCGCGGGCGGCCGTTGCTGCTGGTGGCCAACCACATCGGCGTGTTCGACGCGTTCGTGCTGATGGCCGCGTGCAAGCGGATCGGCATCAACCCGCGGTTCATGCTGGCCGGCGGGATCCTGGACATGCCGGTGCTCGGGCCCGCGCTGCGGGTCAGCGGCCATCTGCGGGTGGACCGCGGGCAGTCAACCACCGCGATCGGCCAGTTCGCCGAGGCGGCCGAGGCGCTGCGCACCACCCGGGAGCCGATCATCGTCTACCCGGAGGGCCGGATCAGCCACGATCCGGGCCTGTGGCCCGAGCGCGGCAAGACCGGCGCCGCGCGGCTCGCGCTGGCCGCGGGCGTGCCGGTGCTCCCGATCAGCCAGTGGGGCGCGCACGAGGCGGTGTACTGGGGCACCGAAACGGTCAACGGACCGGCGGACCTGATATCGATCGCCCGGTCCGGGCTCAGTGCCCCGCTGCGGCGTCCGCGGTTCAAGGTGCACTTCGGCACGCCCGTCGACCTGTCGGAGATCGACGCGCAGCGGCCCGGCGCGGGGGTGCGCGCGCACGCGAAGATCATGCAGGCGATCACCGACGGGCTGGTGCCGTTGCGCCGCGACGAACCGGTCCGTCCCCGGTTCCACGATCCGACGCGGCCCACGGACACAGTCAGCCCTTGGAAGCCGATGTCCGGATCCTGAGACCCCGGGGCGCGGCTGGCTAGAGTCGCGCCTTGTGAGCACTCGCATCCTGGTCGTCTACTACAGCGCCACCGGCAACACCGCCGCACTCGCCGCCGCACTGGCCGAGGGAGCCACCGAAACCGGGGCCGAGGTGCGGGTGCGGACGGTGCCGGAGACCGCGCCGCCGGGGGCGGTGGCGAGCAATCCGCGTTGGCAGGCCTGGGTGGACGCAGGCCCGCACCACGAGTACGCCACGCTCCCGGACCTCGAATGGGCCGACGGTATCGCGGCCGGGAGCCCGACCCGGTTCGGCGGGCCGGCCGCCCAGTTGAAGTCCTTTTTGGACAGTACGGGGGGCCTGTGGGCGCAAGGGAAACTCGCGGACAAGGTGGCGACCTCGTTCACCACCGCGTCCACCGCGCACGGCGGGCTGGAGTCGACCGTGCTGGCCACCAACAACATCTTCTACCACTGGGGCGCGATCGTGGTACCGCTCGGCTACGGCGACCCGCACCTGAAGGAATCCGGCAACCCGTACGGCGGATCGTTCGTCTCCCGTGGCTCGGCCGCGCCGGACGAACTGGCCCTCGGCGCGCTGCGCAGGCAAGGTCACCGGCTCGCGACGATCACCACACGGCTGACCTCGGCGAATTCCGCGTAGCAGCTCCAGGGTTCCGGCAAAGTCGGTGTAGAGGTCCGTGAAGGGACCCTTCACGGACTCTGAGGCTGTGAAGGGTCCCTTCACAGACCACCCACCTGGCCGGCGAAGCCACGCCGGGCACGGTTGATTCATCCTCGTGGGGGATACCGAAACCCACCGTCGGCGGGATGTGCGCGCCGGGCCGGGGCGGCACACTTGAAGGACCGACGGGAGAAGGAGGCAGCCGTGCCCAGGCCGAACCGCAGTGAACAACGCCGTGCCCGGCGCGCGCTCGCCCGCCAGGCCGCCCGCATCGCGTTCGCTCTCGCGCTGGCGGCCGGGCGGCGCGAAGCACTCAGACCGGGATGACCGTGGGCACGATCATCGGGCGGCGCCGGTAGGTGTCGGCCACCCAGCGCCCGACCACCCGGCGCACCGCCTGCGCGATCCGGTGCGTGTCGGTGATGCCCTCCGATTCGGTGCGCGCCAGCTCCATCTCCACCAGCGGCACCACGCTGTCGAGTGCCTTCGGATCGTCGGAGAACCCGCGGCCGGAGATGGTCGGGCTGCTCACCGCGCGGCCGGTGCTGGAATCGACCACGACGGTGATCGCGATGAACCCGCCCTCGCCGAGCACCAGCCGGTCCGACAGCGTCGACTCGCCGACGTCGCCCACCGACAGGCCGTCCACGTACACGTGCCCGACCTCGACCCGGCCGGTCCGCGAGGCCTTGCCGTCGACCAGGTCGACGACCACGCCGTCCTCGGCGATCACCACGTTCTCCGGGGACACGCCGGTCCGCACCGCCAATTCTCCGTTGGCGCGCAAGTGCTTCCACTCGCCGTGCACCGGCATCACGTTGCTCGGCCGGACCGCGTTGTACAGGTAGAGCAGCTCGCCCGCGGACGCATGCCCGGACACGTGCACCTTCGCGTTGCCCTGGTGCACCACGTTCGCGCCGAGCCGGGTCAGCCCGTTCACCACGCCGAAGACCGCGGTCTCGTTGCCCGGGATCATCGAGCTGGCCAGCACCACGGTGTCGCCCGCCCGGATGGAGATCTGCCGGTGCTCGCCACGCGCCATCCGCGACAGCGCGGACAGCGGCTCGCCCTGGGAACCGGTGGAGACGAACAGCACCTTGCTCTCCGGCAGGGTGCTCGCCTGGTCCATGTCCACGAGCAGGCCCTCGGGCACCTCCAGCAGGCCCAGCTCGGCCGCGATGCCCATGTTGCGCACCATCGACCGGCCGACGAACGCGACCCGGCGGCCGTGCCGCTGCGCCGCGGCCAGTACCTGCTGCACGCGGTGCACGTGGCTGGCGAAGCAGGCCACGATCACCCGCTGGCCGACCCGGCGGATCACGTCGTCGAGCACCGGACCGATGTCCCGCTCCGGCGTCACGAACCCGGGCACCTCGGCGTTGGTGGAGTCCACGCAGAACAGGTCCACGCCCTCGTCGCCGAGCCGGGAGAAGCCGGCCAGGTCGGTCAGCCTGCCGTCCAGCGGGAGCTGGTCGAGCTTGATGTCACCGGTGTGCAGCACCACCCCGGCCGGGGTGCGGATGGCCACCGCCAGCGCGTCCGGAATGGAGTGGTTGACCGCGAAGAACTCCAGGTCGAACGCGCCGACCCGGCGCCGTTCGCCCTCGCGCACCTCGATCAGCTTCGGCCGTTGGCGGTGTTCGCGGGTCTTCGCCGCGAGCAGCGCGTTGGTGAACCGTGAACCGTAGATCGGCAGGTCCGGGCGCAGCCGCAGGAGGAACGGGACGGCGCCGATGTGGTCCTCGTGCCCGTGCGTGAGCACCAGGCCCTCGACCTCGTCGATGCGGTCCTCGATCGCGCGGAAGTCCGGCAGGATCAGGTCCACGCCGGGCTGGTCGTCCTCCGGGAAGAGCACCCCGCAGTCGACGATCAGCATCCGCCCGTCGTATTCGAAGACGGTCATGTTGCGCCCGACCTCCCCGATCCCGCCGAGCGCGACGACGCGCAGGGCGCCTTCGGGCAGAGCGGGCGGGAGATGGTTCGGGCCGGGTCCGGGGGGAAGTTCGCTCACCGGGGCAGGGTCCCAACGCTGGTGTGTGAGGTGGGGGCGACGTAGGCCGCCTGGGAATCCGCTTGTGCCACCCGTGCACCATGCCAGTCCGAGGCCGCGCTGTCCTCCAGCGGCACGCCGCCCTGGGCGAGATCGGCCGCGATCAGCTGCAGCTGCTCCTCGGTGGCGGCCACGATCGGCAGCCGCGGGTCGCCGATGCCGAACCCGCGCAGCTGCAGCGCGGCCTTGGCGAAGGCGACCCCGCCGACGCGCGAGAAGGCCCGCAGCACCGGCAGCATCCCGCGGTGGTTGGTGCGCGCGGTGGAGGTGTCGCCGCTCTCGTAGGCGTCGATCATGGCGCCGATCCGGCCGGCCACCACGTGCCCGATCACGCTGACCACGCCGGCGCCGCCGACCGCGATCCACGGCAGGTTCAGGCCGTCGTCGCCGGAGTAGTAGGCGAGCTGGCTGTTCGCGATCACCTCGGACCCGGCGATCAGGTCGCCCTTGGCGTCCTTGACCGCGGCGATCCGCGGGTGCTCGGCCAGCCGCAGCAGGGTGTCGACCTCGATCGGCACCACCGAGCGCGGCGGGATGTCGTACAGCATCACCGGCAGCTCGGTGGCGTCCGCGACGGTGGTGAAGTGCGCGTATACGCCGGCCTGGCTGGGCCGCGAGTAGTACGGGGTGACCACGAGCAGCCCGTGCGCTCCGGCAGCGGCGGCGGCACGCGCCTGCACGATGCTGTGCGCGGTGTCGTTGGTACCGGCGCCGGCGACCACCGTGGCCCGATCGCCGACCGCCTCCACGACCGCGCGCAGCAGGGTGTTCTTCTCCGCGTCGGTGGTGGTCGGGGACTCCCCTGTGGTGCCGTTCACGACCAGGCCGTCGTTGCCCAGGTCCACGAGGTGCTCGGCGAGTTCCTGCGCCCGCTTGACGTCCAGCGCGCCGTCGCGGTCGAAGGGCGTGGCCATCGCGGTGAGCACGCGGCCGAACGGGCGTCCGGGCGCGGCGGAAGGTGGGGTGGACATGGCCAAGACGGTACCCCTTCGGCCCGGCGAACCCGGCCTGGACCTGGCCGGTGCGGAGAATTTCCGCCCACCGCGCGCGAGCGGCGGAACATCTCGCGCGGGGCTACTTGACCTTGGTGGTGATCTGCGCCGGGATCTGCCCGTTGCCGGTCCGGGTGAGCACGCAATAGAACGTCCGCACCGGCCCGCTGGAGCTGCTCTTCTCGGGGATCAGCTCCCACTCCTTCTGCGACGGCACGATCGCCCGGTACTGCAGGTCCGCACGCTGCTGCTCGGGCACCACGGCGGAGTGGAAAGTGAGTCCGCAGCGCGTCTCGGCGAGCTGCCCGAGCTGATCGCGCCCGGGGTACGGGGCCGACGGCACGTCGTCGCTGCTGTAGCTCTCCACCGGCAGCGCGTTCGCGGCGTCGTACACCTCCAGTGTGTGGTTCTTGTCGCAGCTCACGCTGTTATCGGTACTGAGTACCACGCCCGGCTGAATCGTCGCGTTGAAGCAGTGATCACTGCTGGAGATGGCCAGCTTCACGTCCCCGTCCGGCCCGAAGGTGACGGTGTCGAGCCGCTGCGCGTCCCCGGACGGCGACCAGACCGGGAGCCCCAGAAAGAATCCACCGACCAGCCCTGCGACGAGGAGCACTACGCCCACGGCAACCCACAGCCCACGCCGCGCCTGCCGAGCTGGCGGCTGTGGCATCGCGACGGTGCCTGGCGGCGGCGTACGCCGGTCGTGCCCGGCCGCGGTGGCGAGCAGCGCACGGACTTGCGCAGCGGTAAGCCGCGCTTCGGGCTGTGCCACGAGCAGCCCCGACACGACTGCGGCGAGCGGCCCCTGTGCGCGAGTCGGATGGGGCGTCTCGGTCATGACCGCGTGCAGCGTCGCTGCGGTGGTGGGGCGCTCGAAGGCGATGATGCCTTCCACCGCGAAGTACAGCGTGGCGCCAAGCGACCACAAGTCCGACTCTGGCATCGCTTCGCGGCCCTCGACGCGCTCCGGCGCCATGAAGGCCGGGGAGCCGACGAGCGTGCCGGTGGTGGTGAGCCGCGGGTCGTCGATCGCGTGCGCGATGCCGAAGTCGGTGAGCTTCACGCGCCCGTCGTGGGTGACCATGATGTTGGCCGGTTTCACGTCGCGGTGCACGATCCCCGCGGCGTGCGCAGCCTGCAGCGCGGACAGCACCTGCTCCCCGATCACCGCGACCTGCTGAGCCGGCATCGGACCGTACTGCCGCACCAGGTCAGCGAGCGTGGGCGCCTCGACCAGCTCCATCACGATCCAGGTGGCGCCGCCGTCGTTGACCACGTCGAACACCGTGACCACCGCCGGATCGCTGAGCCGCCCGCCGGCCCGGACCTCACGCAGCACGCGTTCGGAGATCGCCGCCCCGTCGCCGCCCTGCTCCGGGGACCGCCGCAGTTCCTTGATCGCGACCGGCCGTCCGATCACCTGGTCCTGGGCCCGCCAGACCACGCCCATCCCGCCCCGGCCGAGTTCGGACAGCAGCAGGTACCGGCCGGCGACCACGCGGGCGCCCGCGGCCGGCTCGTGGGGCCGGGTCTGTTCGTCAGTCACGGGCGGGGCTCCTCGGTCGGGTTCGCGCAGATGCTAGTCCGACCGCCCGGCCGCGGTCCGGGTTCCACCGGATCCGCACGGGCTCACCCGGTGAAGGTGAGCCAGATCAGCACCACGTTGAGCAGGATGATCACCGCGGCCACCGCACCGGCGACCACCGTGGTCAGGCGCCGGTTGACCTGCTCCCCCATCAGCCCGCGGTCGGCGGTGAGCCGGATCAGCGGCACCAGCGCGAACGGAATGCCGAACGACAGCACTACCTGCGAAACCACCAGCGCCATGCTCGGATCGGCACCGAGAGCCAGCACCACCACCGCGGGAATCAGCGTGACGAGCCGCCGCAGCGCGATCGGAATTCGCTTGTGCAGCAAGCCTTCCATGATCATCGAGCCCGCGTACGCACCGACCGAAGTGGACGCCAGCCCGGAGGCGAGCAACCCGATCGCGAACAGCAGCGCCACCCCCGGCCCGAGTGCCGAGGACACCGCACTGTGCGCACCTGCAATCGTGTCGACCCCTTCGCGGCCCTGCAGATTCGCCGCTGCCACCAGCAGCATGCCGAGGTTCACCGCCCCGGCGAGCAGCATCGCGAAGCCGACGTCGTACCGGGTGGCGCGCAGGAGCCGCCGCTGCCCTTCCGGGGGCACCACGCCGTGCCGATCACGCACCAGGCCGGAGTGCAGGTACACGGCGTGCGGCATCACCGTGGCGCCGAGCATCGCCGCGGCGATCAGCACGCTGCCGCTGTCGGCGAACCGCGGGACAAGGCCGTGCACGATCCCGCCGGCCGAGGGCGGCGACACGAACAGGCTGGCCAGGAATCCGACCGCGATCACCGCGAGCAGCCCGGTCACCACGCGTTCGAACGGGCGCTGGCCGCGGCGGTCCTGCACGAGCAGCAGCACCAGCGAGACCAGCCCGGTGATCAGCCCGCCGGCCAGCAGCGGGAGTCCGAAGAGCAGGTTCAGCGCGATCGCCCCGCCGACCACCTCGGCCAGGTCGGTGGCCACCGCCACCACCTCGGCCTGCGCCCAGTAGGCCAGCCGAGCCGGTGCGGGCAGCCGTTCGCGCAGCGCCTCCGGCAGCGACTGACCGGTGACCAGGCCGAGCTTCGCGGAGAGGTATTGCACGAGCACGGCCATCAGGTTCGCCGCGACGATCACCCAGACCAGCAGGTAGCCGTACTCCGCGCCGGCGCTGACGTTGGCCGCGACATTGCCCGGGTCCACGTACGCGATGGCAGCCACGAACGCCGGGCCGAGCAGCGCGCTACCCGCACGCAGCCGATCAAGCCGGCGCGGCCGGGTCGCTTCTGCCACTGCCATCTCGCCACCTTCCCCGCCGTCGGCTGTCCTAATTCAAAGTTTAGGCGTGCCGAACTTTGCCGGGCAAGAGTGTGCTGCGCCACGTGTCCCCGGGGATTCAGGCGGACGCGGGGATTCAGGCGGGCAGGGCCACCTCGTGCCCGCTGTCCCGGAAGACCCGCACCGCCCGGTCCAGATCGGCGGCGGGCACCAGGACGTGCGCGGTGCCGTGCGTGGACAGGGAGAACAACGCGACCCCGGCGGCGGCCAGCTCGGCCGACAGCGCGGAGATCACGCCGGTGAGCGTGAACTTGATCGGCCCGCGCACGCTGAGCAGCCGCCAGCCGCGTTCGATCTCGGCGCCCTCGGGCGCCGCCCCGGCGTGGCAGATGATCGACAGCTCGGCCGGGGTCCGCGTCACCGACGCCAGGAACGGGCCGGGCTCCAGCAGCCCGCCCGGCACCGGGGCGTCCGGCGGCAGGTGCACCACCGCGTACTCCCCGGGCCGGACGTCGATCGCCAGGCGCTTCATCAGCCTTCGAGCACCTTCGGGCTGGAGGCCACTTCGGTGCCGTCGGGCAGGGTCGAGATGGTGAAGTCAGCGAACACGTTGGCCGCCGCCTTCTGCAGCTCCCGCAGGCATTCCACGGCCAGCGCGCGGATCTCGACGTCGGCGTGCTCGGTCGCGCGCATGGCGATGAAGTGGCGCCAGGCGCGGTAGTTGCCGGTCACCACGATGCGGGTCTCGGTGGCGTTGGGCAGCACGGCGCGCGCGGCCTGACGGGCCTGCTTGCGGCGCAGCGTGGCGCTCGGCGCGTCGGCGAACTTGTCCTCCAGGCCGGCCAGCAGCTCGGTGTAGGCGTCCACGCTCGCCTGCGCGGCCGCGAGGAACTTCTCGTGCAGCTCCGGGTCGTTCGCGATCACGTCCGGCTCGACGAACGCCGCGTTGCGCTCGGGCACGTACCGCTGGGACAGCTGCGAATAGGAGAAGTGCCGGTGCCGGATCAGCTCGTGGGTCAGCGATCGGGAGATACCGGTCAGGTAGAACGTCACCGATCCGTGCTCCAGCACGGAAAGGTGGCCGACGTCGATGATGTGCTCGATGTAGCCGGCATTGGTCGCGGTCTTCGGGTTCGGCTTCTTCCAGGACTGGTAACAGGCTCGGCCGGCGAACTCGGCGAGCGCCTGGCCCCCGTCCGCGTCGGTCGACCACGGGACGTCCTCCGGGGGGAAGAACTCCGTCTTCGCGATCAGCTGCACCCTGGGCGACACGGTCTCGGCCACGACACCACTCCCTCTTTCCTGCTTCGGCGACTCCGCAGGCAGCCTAACCGCCTCCGGACCCGCCGCCGGGCACCGGGCAAGGGGTGACACCACCGCGCCTTGACATGACGTCAGTAGTGACGCCATAGTGGTGTCATGGACTTGACGCCGTACCTTGCGAATCTTCGCGAAGACCTCGCGAACACGGCCTCCGCCGGGGACGAGCAGACCCGGCGCACGGCCGCCCTGCTGTCGTCGGCACTTGAACCCTCGGCGCGGCTCGTGCTGATGAACGCGCTGGCCGACCTCGCCGCCGAGGTGACCGCCGCGCTGCCCGGCCAGGTGGTGGACGTCCGGCTGGACGGCCGCGACGTGCGGGTGGTGGTGACCGGCGAGGCGGAGCCGCCGTCATCCGGGCCTACCCCGCCGTCGCCGCCACCCCCGCCTTCGCCACTGATCGACGGCGGGGACATCTCGCGGATCACGCTGCGGCTCGTCGAGCAGATGAAGTCCCAGGCCGAGCAGGCCGCGGCCGCGCAGGGGATTTCGCTGAACAGCTTCGTCGCGCAGGCCGTGCAGGGGGCACTCGGCCAGGCGCAGCAGTACCAGCAGCGCCACGAACGCGGGCGCCAGGGCAGCCGCACCGAGACCAAGCTGCACGGCTGGGTCCAAGGCTAGAAGGGGGCATCACCATGGGCGAGAATCGGGAAGACCAGGGGAAGAACACCACGGCGGACGGGACGGAGGCCGCGCAGGCTGCGGGATCGGGTGCGGGGTCAGCAGGTACAGCCGGTTCGGCTGCGGGATCCGCATCGGCCACCGGCGATACGGCGGGATCCGGCGGGGTCTCGGGATCCGCCGGCGGCGACGCGGCAGCGTCCGGCGAAAAGACCGGCACCGCGGCAAACACCGGAACGACCGCTGAATCCGCAGGAAGTGCCGACTCGCCTGCGGAATCCGCCGGAAATGCTGACACAGCAGCGGAATCGGCGGCTACCACCGACTCGGACGCTGAATCCGGCACCGCAGGACCCGGCACGGCGTCGGGATCCGCGTCGACCACCGGTGGCTCGGACGAGTCCGTCGCGGGCTCGGCGGAGCAGCCGGGGCCGCTGGTGCGGCTCCAGGACTTCGACGCGGACGGGCCACTGGAGCTGGACCTGGGCGTCACGATCGGCCGGGTGGAGGTCGTGCTCGACCGGGACACCGGGGCCACCGTGCGGTTGCAGCACGACACCGGGGACCAGCCGTCCTGGGTGAACGGGGTGAGCAGCCTGTTGTCCTGGGTCGGCGAGCAGTTCGGGGACCAGCTCGGCATGGTGGGGCAGGCCTCCGCGGCGGACGCGGTGCGGCAGGCGCGGATCGAGAAGACCGGCAACCGGCTCGTGGTGCGCGCGGCCAAGGCGTGGCAGCTGCGGAACGTGCCGATCGCGGTGACCGTGCACGCACCGGCCGGCTCGCACGTCGAAGTGCGCGCGGGTTCGGCGGACGTCACCGTCACCGGGATCGCGGGCCGGGCGGACATCCTCACCGGCTCCGGCGAAGTGGCGCTGGCCCACGCGGACGGCACGGCGATCGTGCGCACCGGCACCGGCGCGGTGAAGCTGGGCCCGACCCTGGCCGGGCTCCAGCTGCGTACCGGCAGCGGCTCGGTGGAGGCGGCGTCCGTCACCGGTTCCGCCACGGTCGCGACCGGCACCGGCGACGTCTGGCTGGGCACCGTCTCCGGCGAGGTGATGGCCCGCACGGGCAGCGGCGACCTGTCCGTGGCCGACGGGGCGTCCGGCTCGCTGGAACTGATCACCGGGTCCGGCGAGGTCCGGGTGGGCATCCGCGAGGGCGTGCGCGCCGAGGTCGAACTGGCCTCCGCCGCGGGTCGTGTGTCCAGTGAGCTGGAGGTGGCCGACACCCCGCCGGAAGGCGAGGTCACCCTGCACGTGCGCGCCCGCACCGGCACCGGCAACGCCGTGGTCACCCGCGCCGCGGGCTGACCCGGCCCACACTCCGCCCGCGCCACGTCCGGCACCGCGCGGGCGGTCCAAGGGGGAGGCGGCGGACCGCACCGGAGCATCCGGTCGCGGCCCGCCGCTTCGCGTTTCCCGGCACCGGTCCCCGCCCGCCGCCGGACTCGGGCGACCGTCCACATCGGACGCGTCTCTCCGTTTCCCGGACCGGCATGTTCGACCGACGTTGCCGCTGACGACCGGGCCGTGCCAGCCCGCATCACCTCACCCGCCCAAAGGCTGTGAAGGGCCCCTTCACGGACTCTGAGTCCGTCAGGGGCACCCTCACGGACCCGAAACCGGTCGGGCAGCCACGGCTCTCTCTGCTGATCACGGGTCCTCGACCAACTTTGCCGGGACCCTGGACTCCATGGCTGTGAAGGTGCCCTTCACAGCCATAGTGGCGAAGCGGTCCTGGTGACGGGGAGTTGAGCCGGCTGAACCGGCCACCACCCGCATGCCCGGCGTGGCGTGGCGCGGCGACGCGGCCCCGCCCCAACCTCCAGGCGACAGGCCCGTACCCACCGCGACTACCGCCACCCGAACCCCATCTCCCCGGGGGCGGCCCCGCGCCTCTCCCACACCAGCCAACTCGCAAACAGCTCCCAGCTCCGGCCGTCCCCCACGCCTACCCCGTCTCCGCGACCACCCACCGCGCCCCGCGATCGACCAGCCACCTTCTCAAGGAGGCGACCCGCGTGACCTCGCCCGCCCCCTCCAGCCGCGCACGGCACCTACCAGATCCGTTGCCCCACACCAAAAACCTGCCCCGCGAGATCAGGAAACCGCACGCCGCAACGGTTCCGCCAGATCACCCCGCGTCCCCACCTCCACGGCGTCCAGACCAAGCCACTCCGCCATCGACCGCAACTCACCGGCCAGCTCGGCGGTCACCCGGCGGACGTCGGCGCCTGGCTCGGCGAACGCACCGGGGACGCGCAGAACCCCTGCGGCGCGGTCGGATTTGAGGTCCACCCGGGCGGCGAGCGAGCCGTCGAGCAGGAACGGGAACACGTAGTACCCGTACTCCCGCTTCGACTCGGGGACGTAGATCTCGATGCGGTACCGGAAACCGAACAGCCGCTCGGTCCGGCTGCGTTCCCAGATCAGCGGGTCGAACGGGCACAGCAGCGCCCGCCCGGCCACGGCGCGGGGAGTGCGCGCGGCCACGTGCCGGTAGGCGAGAGCGCGCCAGCCTTGGACTCGGACGGGTTCCAGGGTGCCCGCTTCGACGAGTTCGGCCACCGCCCGGCGGGCCACGTCCGGGCCGAGGCGGTAGTAGTCGCGCAGGTCCGTTTCGGTGCCGACGCCCAGCGCCCGCGCGGAGCGTTCGAGCAAGCCTCGCGCACCCTCCTCGACGCTCATCCGCCGGGCCAGGATCTCCGGCGGCACCACCCGTTCGGTGAGGTCGTACAGCCGTTCGAACGACCGCCGCGTGCCGGTCGACAACTCTCCGAGGCCGAACAGGTACTCACAGGCCTTCTTGACCACCGAGCGCTCCCACCAGGCACCCGGCCCCCGCCCGGCCGACTCGCTCTCCAGCGCCTTCTCGATTGCCCCGGCGCCGATCGGGCCCTGCTCCTTCACCACCGCCAGGATGTCCTCGACCAGCCCCGGCGCGGTCTCCACGACCTTCGCGTAGTGCCGCCACCAGCCGTCCCGCTTCGCGCCCGAGCGCAGCAGTGGCCAGTCTTCGACCGGCAGCAGGCTCGCCTCGTGCGCCCACGACTCCACGAGCAGCCGCGGACGGCGGGCGCGATGCTCCCAGGCCGCGTCGTCGACGAGGGCCGGCTCGTAGGCACCGAGCCGCGAGAACACCGGCATGTAGTGCGCACGGACCGCGACGTTGACCGAGTCCAGCTGCAGCAGCTGGACTCGCGACAACACCCTGCTCAGGTGTCGCCGGGTCGGGGCGGAGGCCGGCCGCGGATCGGCGAACCCCTGTGCGGCCAGCGCGGTGCGGCGCGCGGCGGAAAGGCTGAGTGACGGGCTGCTGGTCTGCATGGTGCCGCCATCGTGCCAGCCACCCCCGACAGTTTCGGTACATTGCCCGGCGTGAGTGCCGCCGAAGTCCGTCCCGCCAGCCCGTCCGACGCCGCGGAGATCGCCCGTATCCAGCGCATCGCGTGGCGGGCCGCATACACCGACCTGCTCGGCGCCGAAGCCCTCGACGGCCTCGACGCCACCGACCTGGAAAGCACCTGGGCGGAGACGATCGACTATCCGGGCTCAGCGGTGTACTTGGCCACCGAGGGCTCCTTCACGGTCGGCTACTGCGTCGCAGGCCCGGCGCCGGAAGACGAAGCCGCCACAGCGGACGGCAGCCTGCCCGACGACGCCCGCGCGACCGCCCTGATCGCTTCGCTCGTCGTCGAACCACGCTGGGGACGCCGTGGCCACGCGGGACGGCTGCTGGCCACCGCCGCGAAGAACCTTCGCGCGGACGGACTGACACGCGGCATCACCTGGGTTGCACAGTCCGACCACGCGACGCTCGGGTTCTACCGACGGGCAGGCTGGGCGCCCGACGGCACCGTACGCACTCTCGACACCGGCCGTGGCACGCTTCGCGAAGTACGCCTCACCGGCACACTCGAACTCGAACTCACGCGCTGACGGGGTCTTCGCGCTTCACGAACACGACCCAGCGCATCACCGAGTACATGAACACGCCCTCGCACGCCCCGGCAATGATGCGCGACAGGTGGTACTGCACTCCCAGCGAGGACAACCCGGTGCCCACACCGAGCAAGAACGCCGCGTAGTTGATGACGACTGCCACCGCGTAGAGCACGGCCTGACGCCCGACAGGGGCATGGGAACGGAAGTTCAGCGCGCGGTTGAGCACGAAGCTCAGCCCGAACGCCAGCGCGTACGACAGGCTGATGGCCAGCCACAGCGGCAACCCGAGGCCGCTGCGGAACAGGGTGAGCAATAGCAGGTCGACGCCGAAGGTACAACCGTTGATCACCGCGAAGCCGAGGAAGCTCGGCGCGACGACCCGGGAAAGCCCGAAGGGCAGGATCCGGACGACCGCAGCGCAGAGCCCGGCGAAGCGATCGGCGAAACGCACGTCGGTCACGCGACGATCCTTGCAGGGGAAGGTGTCCTGGACCGGTCCGGGAGATGATCATCCGGGGTCGTAACCCCCGGGAGGATACGGGGGCCAACCCCCGTGACCTTTTCGTGACGGCTGCTAGCGTGGTTTCCACGATCACTCGAAGGGGGCGCGATGGGCTGGCTGCTCGTGACCTTCGCCGTCGCCTTCGGCTCCGCGATCGTGCCCGTGGTCAACGCCGAACTGTTCGTCATCGGGCTGTGCGCCAGCCAGCAGAACCCGCACTGGCTGTGGCTCGGCGGCGCGGTCGCGATCGGCCAGATCGCCGGGAAACTGCTGTACTACCTGGCCGCGCGCGGCAGCATCCGGCTGCCGAGGGTCCTGCACGACCGCCTGCACGCGAAGCGCCCGCTCACCCCGCGACGGGTCCGCTGGCAGCGGCGCACCGAGGTGCTCCGCACGAAGGTGGAGGCACTGCGCGAACGCTGCCAACGGCATCCCCACTGGATGGCGACCACGTACGGGGTCAGCTCGGTGGTGGGCCTGCCGCCGTTCATGGCCACCAGCGTGCTCGCCGGCATGGTCCGGATGCGGCTGTGCACCTTCCTCGCCGCCGGGCTGGCCGGACGCTGGCTGCGGTTCAGCCTGCTCGCGGCAGCACCGGCTGCGTTCGGCGGCTGGCCGCACTGAGTGCCCCATGTCACGTGAGGGGTTACGTGGCATCAATCGAGGAACTTGCCGCGCGTGTGCGGCAAGGGCTCGCGCAGATCGCGACCGCGCGGACCGCACTCGCTCGCGGGTATGGCGGCATCGGTGAGGTGGGTCCCCTCTGGGGACAGCTGGTCGAGGGCACCCGCGATCCCTCCACGGCGCAACTCCCCGCGCTCGCCGATATCGTGGTCGCTGGAATCGGCGAGTGCCATGCCGCCATCACGCGAGCGGAACAGTTGCTCACCGGCTATCTGAAAGCACTCGGTGCGGACGCGTCGCCTCCGGCCGGCGCGTCGGCCACGGCCGTGCCGGAGCCACCGGTCTCTTCGGACCGGATACCGCAAGCGCAGCAACGGGTCGGGACGTCCCGCACAGCCGGGAGCCAGGCACGCGGCGAGTGGGTGCGATCGGACGGATGGTAGGTGCGGATCACCAGCGGCCGGGACGAACTCCACGACGCGGCGTTGCGATTCATCCGGGACAACGACTTGCCACGCCCGGCGTCCCAGCTCGCCCGGCACGTCGAGGTCAAGGTGGCCGTCGCAATGGGGAACGCCAGCAGCGGGACGAAACTGTAGTGATGGACCGGGAAGTGTGCGGCACCCGCGAGTTCGACCGTGACGACCCGTTCACCTGCGACAAGTATCTCGCCCGGATCCTGCCTCCGGGGGCACGTCTACGGGTCGCAACCGGATGGCACCGTATCCGAGTACATCGGTACCGAAACGGAGCAGCAATGACGACCCTGGCCGCGAGCGTCCCCACCTTCCGCGACGGCGTACAGGGCGGCCAACGGCTACCGCTGGCCGACGACGCGGACGTGACACGGCTGGCCGAGTTGCTCGCCGAGCCGTGGGCCGACACAGCGTCCATTCAAAGCGAGGACGCGGCTCTCAATGTGCACGTCCAAGACGGCTGGGGCTACCTGCTCTACGCCGGTGACGCCGGATATCTCATGACCGACGGCGACCCGGCCTCGCCTGCCGCGCCGTGCGAGATGGATTTTCCGGCCGGGAGCGGGTTACCGGCCGAGCGAGTGATCGCCGCGGTGCGAGAATTCGTGCGCACCCGGAAGCTGCCCAAAACGGTGCCGTGGCGCGACGCATAACCCACTCCCGCGGGTCCGCGCCCACGGCAACGGCTGTGAAGGGAACCTTCACAGCCTCAGAGTCCGTGAAGGGTCCCTTCACAGCCGTTCAGCGCGGACGTGACCAGCCCCTAGTTCGGGGCCGACCCCTGTTTCCGTTCCGCGGCTTCCAGGTCCACGGCCTTGCGCATGATCGCCCGGGCGCGGCGGCGGTCGCCGGCGATGTCGTAGGCGTAGGCCAGGCGGTACCAGCCGCGCCAGTCGTTCTGGTCGGCTTCGACCTCGGCGCGGCGTTGCTCGAACCACGCGTCCGCGGCGTCCCGGTCGACCCGGCCGGACGGGCGGCGGGGCAGGTCGGATACGTCGGGCAGGCCGCCCTCGGCGTCCAGGCGGCGGGACAGGCGCTGGATCTGGGTGCCGGCGCGCCAGGTCACCGCGACGATCCACACGCCTAGCAACGGCAGCAGGAACACACCGATCCCGAGCGCGATACCGGCCCCGGTGCCGGTACGCAGCAGCGCCACGGCCCGGTCGGCCAGCAGGACGAGGTAGACCACCAGCGCCGCGGTCAGCAGCAGCGCGACATTGCGGGCCTTCACAGGTCGAGCACGTTCTCCAGGCCGACCGTGAGGCCGGGGCGGCTGACGACCGTGCGCACGCCGAGCAGCACGCCGGGCATGAACGACGAACGGTCGATGCTGTCGTGCCGGATGGTCAGGGTCTCCCCCTCACCGCCGAACATGATCTCCTCGTGCGCCACCAATCCGGGCAGCCGGACCGAGTGCACCCGCACGCCGTCGATCTCTGCTCCGCGCGCACCGTCCACTTCGGACGTTGTGGCGTCGGGTCCGGGGGCCAGCCCGGCCTCGGCGCGGGCCGCGCCGATCATCCGCGCGGTGTGCGCCGCGGTGCCGGACGGGGCATCGGCCTTGCGATTGTGGTGCAGCTCGACGACCTCGGCCGAGGGGTAGAACCGCGCGGCCTGCGTGGCGAAGCGCATCGCCAGCACCGCGCCGAGCGCGAAGTTCGGTGCGATCAGCACGCCCAGCTCCGGCTTCGCGGCAAGCAGCCCCCGCAGCTCGGCAAGCCGCTGCTCGGTGAACCCGGTGGTGCCGACGACGGCGTGCACGCCGTGGCCGATCAGGTGCCGGAGGCTGCCCATCACCGCGTCCGGGTGGGTGAAGTCGACGACGACCTGAGCGTCGCCCAGCCCGGCAAGGTCCTCACCGGCGTCCAGTGCGGCCACCAGACGCAGGTCTTCGGCACCCTCCACGGCTTGCACCACGGTGGCGCCCATACGGCCGCGCGCGCCCAGCACGCCAACGCGGATCGGGGACTCGGTCATGACGCGATCACCTCGTGCAGATCGTCGGGCAAGTCATCGGCGTGAGCGTACGGGCCTACCACCGCGGCAGCGGGCGCCCCACCGGGACGACGCAGCAGAGTGCGAGCCAGCGCACACACCTCGTCGGTGGTCACCGCGGCGATGCGCGCGACGGTGTCGTTCACGCCGAGGTAGCTCGCGTAGTTCAGTTCATTCTTGCCGATCCGGGACATCCGGGCCGCGGTGTCCTCCAGCCCGAGCACGATCCCGCCGCGCAGCTGTCCCTTGGCACGGGCCACTTCGGCGTCGGTCAGGCCGTCGGTGGCCACCCCGTCGAGCACTTCGCGGATCACGCCGGCGACCTGGCCCAGCCGCTCCGGCTGGCAACCCGCGTACACCGACAGGTGCCCGATGTCGGCGTAGCTCGCGACCGAGGAATACACCTGGTAGGCCAGCCCACGCCGTTCCCGGATCTCCTGGAACAGCCGGGAACTCATACCCCCGCCCAGCGCCGCGTTCAGCACGGACAGGGTGAACCGGCGTTCGTCGTGCCGGGGCAGCGCGGCGAAGCCGAGCATCATGTGCGCCTGCTCGGTGTCGTCCGGGTGCAACGCCAGTTTCGGCGCGGTACGGAGCCGGGCACGCCCGGACCGCGGCGCCAAGGGGCTGCCAGAGCCGCCGAGCCGGTCGCGCATCGCCCGCCGGACCAGGCGAAGCACCTGGCCGTGCGCAACGTTCCCGGCCACCGCGAGCACCATCCGCGGCAGTGTGTAGCGACGGCGGTAGAAGCCGCGCAGCGCCGCCGGGGCCATCTCGGTAATGGACTTCTCGGTGCCCAGCACCGGACGGCCGAGCGGGTGGT
The DNA here is from genome assembly GCF_003600245.1 of Amycolatopsis panacis. Lineage (NCBI taxonomy): Bacteria > Bacillati > Actinomycetota > Actinomycetes > Pseudonocardiales > Pseudonocardiaceae > Amycolatopsis > Amycolatopsis panacis. Next base: position 8,850 of record NZ_QZFV01000117.1, on the reverse strand, counting down.
CCCCCAGGATCGCGCTCACGAACGTCTCGTGCAGCAGGTCCTCGGGATCGTCGTCGCGCATCGCGATCTCTTCGAGCACCACGCTGCGTTCGGTGGCCATGTCCTGGTCGGTGCACAGCGCTTCGAACACCACGTCGGTGACCAGATCGACGGCCAGCGGCAGGTCCGCGTCGAGCACCTGCGCGTAGTAGCAGGTGTGTTCCTTGGCGGTGAAGGCGTTGAACTCCCCGCCAACCGCGTCGATCTCCTCCGCGATCTGCGTGGCGTCGCGGGTGCGGGTTCCCTTGAACAGCAAGTGTTCCAGGTAGTGCGCGGCACCGGCGACGGCGAGCGGCTCGTCGCGCGAGCCGACGCCGACCCACAGCCCGACGGTCGCCGACCGCGAGGCCGGGACGTGCTCGGTGATCACCCTCAGCCCACCCGGGAGCACGCTCCGCCTGACCAGCGCACCGTCCGATGTGGACTCCAGCGTGCGGGTGCTGCCGACGGGCTGTTCGTGCCCGGAAACCTGCCGTGCCATGGGAACCTTTTCGGTACGTGCGCCGAAGGCCCCCTCCCGGCGGAGAGGGGGCCTTCGGGCGGTTTTGCCGGATTGCCGGGCGAGAACCCCGGGCCTTACTTCGCCTCGGCCTTGTCGCCGGACTGCTCGGCGGCGTCCCCGCCGGACTGCTCGGCGTCCTCTTCCTTGACCACGATCAGGCTGATCTTGCCGCGGTTGTCGATGTCGGCGATCTCCACGCGGAGCTTGTCGCCCACGTTGACCACGTCCTCGACCTTGCCGATCCGCTTGCCGTTGCCCAGCTTGGAGATGTGCACCAGGCCGTCCTTGCCCGGCAGCAGCGAGACGAACGCGCCGAACGCGGCGGTCTTCACCACGGTGCCGAGGAAACGCTCCCCGACCTTGGGCAGCTGCGGGTTGGCGATCGCGTTGATCTTGCCGATCGCGGCCTCCGCGGACGGGCCGTCCGCGGCACCGACGTAGATGGTGCCGTCGTCCTCGATCGAGATGTCCGCGCCGGTCTCCTCGGTGATCGAGTTGATCATCTTGCCCTTCGGGCCGATGACCTCGCCGATCTTGTCCACCGGGATCTTCACGCTGGTCACGCGCGGGGCGTACGGGCTCATCTCGTCCGGGGAGTCGATCGCCTCGGCGAGCACCTCGAGGATGGTGTAGCGGGCGTCCTTGGCCTGCTTCAGCGCACCCGCGAGCACCTCGGAGGGGATGCCGTCGAGCTTGGTGTCCAGCTGCAGCGCGGTGATGATGTCCTTGGTGCCGGCGACCTTGAAGTCCATGTCGCCCAGCGCGTCCTCGGCGCCGAGGATGTCGGTCAGCGCGACGTAGCGGGTCTCGCCGTCGACCTCGTCGGACACCAGGCCCATCGCGATGCCCGCGACCGGCGCCTTCAGCGGCACGCCGGCGTTGAACAGCGACATGGTGGACGCGCAGACCGAGCCCATCGAGGTGGAGCCGTTGGAGCCCAGCGCCTCCGACACCTGGCGGATCGCGTACGGGAACTCGTCCCGTTTCGGCAGCACCGGCAGCAGCGCGCGCTCGGCGAGCATGCCGTGGCCGATCTCACGCCGCTTCGGCGAACCGACGCGGCCGGTCTCACCGGTGGAGAACGGCGGGAAGTTGTAGTGGTGCAGGTACCGCTTCGTGGTCTCCGGCGACAGCGAGTCGATCTGCTGCTCCATGCGGAGCATGTTCAGCGTGGTGACACCCAGGATCTGGGTCTCGCCGCGTTCGAACAGCGCCGAGCCGTGTGCCCGCGGGATCACCGCGACCTCGGCCGAGAGCTGGCGGATGTCGGTCAGCCCGCGGCCGTCCATCCGGATCTTCTCGGTGAGCACGCGCTGGCGCATGATCTTCTTGGTCAGCGCCTTGAACGCGCCGCCGATCTCCTTGTCGCGGCCCTCGAAGGCCTCACCCTCGCCCAGGCCGACCTTCTCGATGACGGCGGCCTTGACCGCGTCGGTCGCGTTGTCGCGGTCCTGCTTGCCCGGGATCTGCAGCGCCTGGGCCAGGTCGGCGGTGGCGATCGCCGCGACGGCCTCGTAGACGTCCTGCTCGTAGGCCGGGTAGGTCGGGAACTCGCCGGTCGGCTTCGCAGCGTCGGCGGCGAGGCGCTGCTGTGCCTCGCACAGGGCCTTGATGAACGGCTTCGCGGCCTCCAGGCCCTCGGCGACCGAGGCCTCGTCCGGCGCCTTGGACCCGGCGGCGATCAGGTCGAGGGTGTGCTCGGTACCCTCGGCCTCGACCATCATGATCGCGACGTCGTCACCGACGATCCGGCCCGCGACGACCATGTTGAAGGTGGCCTTCTCCAGCTGCGGCCAGGTCGGGAACGCGACCCACTGGTCCTCGATCAGCGCGACGCGCACGCCGCCGACCGGACCGGAGAACGGCAGGCCGGCGATCTGCGTGGACGCGGAGGCGGCGTTGATCGCCAGCACGTCGTACGGGTCGTCCGGGTTGAGGCTCTGCACGGTGATGACGACCTGGATCTCGTTGCGCAGGCCGTCGGCGAAGGACGGGCGCAGCGGCCGGTCGATCAGCCGGGCGGTGAGGATCGCGTCGGTGGAGGGACGGCCCTCGCGGCGGAAGAACGCGCCGGGAATGCGGCCGGCGGCGTACATCCGCTCTTCGACATCCACGGTCAGCGGGAAGAAGTCGAAGTGCTCCTTCGGGTGCTTCGACGCCGTGGTCGCCGACAGCAGCATGGTCTCTTCGTCCAGGTACGCGACCACGGAACCGGCCGCCTGGCGGGCCAGCCGCCCGGTCTCGAACCGTACAGTGCGGGTGCCGAACCGGCCGTTGTCGAGCACGGCTTCGGTTTCGAACACGGTGACTCCGGTGGAGTCGGTCATAGGGTCAATCTCCTCTTTGGTTCCTTCGTAGCAGCGCGAGTCTCCCACCCTGGGACCCGGTTCGCCCGAGGACGCTCGAGGATGTCGGCCGGTCTTCGATCGAAGCCCCCGGGTCCTTACCCGGGAACCACTACCGAGGACCGGCGAAGATAGGTCCTCCAGCGCGCCCGCGCTGTGTTGGTGGTTCTTGCACGGAGGGGGAGCGACCGGTCCGGTCACTCCCCCTCGCCCGTGCTAGCGGCGCAGTCCGAGCCGCTTGATCAGCTCGCGATACCGCGCCACGTCCACCTTCTCGGTGTAGTTGAGCAGCCGGCGGCGACGGCCGACCAGCAGCAGCAGCCCACGCCGGGAGTGGTGGTCGTGCTTGTGCGTCTTGAGGTGTTCGGTGAGGCCGGTGATCCGCTTGGTCAACAGGGCCACCTGGGCCTCGGGGGATCCGGTGTCCGAGTCGTGCAGCCCGTACTCGGCGAGGATCGTCTTCTTCTCTTCGGTGGACAGCGCCACTGGTGGTGCTCCTTGTGCATCTAGGTGCCGTGGGGCCCGCACCGCGCCACGCGGCCGGGTAGCCGGTCTCGGCCGCCACGGACTGCAGCCGGACCCGTTCACCGAGGTTACCAGCCGGGTGAGGACGGTCTTCACGCACGGTGCAGGCTGCACCGGCGCTTCACACACGGTGCAGGCCGAACCGCCCCACCGTGCGATACGGCGTCCCTCCGCTGCCCAGCAGGAGTACCTCGGCCGCGGTCCAGTCCCGGCTGGCGAACCCGGCCAGCCGCTCCGCCCACCACGCGGCCGGACCCGGGTGTTCCCGGGCATGCCGGGCCAGGGTGAGGTGGGCGCGATATGGCCGGTCCCCCGCTCCGGCGGCGCGCGCGAGCCCTGCGAGCCCGTCGCCTTCGGCGGCCAGCCACAGCACGCCGGGGAAGGTCCCGGAACCGCGCAGCCGGACGTCGATCGCCGGGCGCCCGTGCAGTGCCCCGGCCAGGAATTCGACGCGTTCGGCGGGGTCGCCTTCGGCGTAGAAGGCGAGGGTGATGTGCCAGCCTGCCTGCTCGGTCCAGCGCAGCGCACCGGGCACGCCGTCCTCCGGCTCGGGAACGCCGAGCGCCTCGCGCACCGCAGCCGCCACATCCGGAGGCGGGCGGAGCGCGCAGAACAGCCGCATCGCGGGGGCTACTGGCCGGCGCGGCGGAGCAGGTCGGCGATCGCCGGGAAGTCCTCGTCCAGGCGTTTCGCCGCCTCGGCGAGGTCCTCGTCCTCGGCGATGTCGCGCAGGGTGCTCAGCACGGCCTGCTCGTCGGAGCCCAGCGGGATGTTGTCGCGGCCGACCGTGGGCCGGGAGTCGCGGACGTCCTCCAGCGCGGCCTGCATCGCGTCGCGGTCGCCCGCGGCGACCGCGGGGACCAGGATCTTGCGTTCGAGCATGATCATCCGGGCGAGCACCACCGGATTGCCGATCTTCGCCCGGCGGCCGCTCATCACCTGGCTCAGCATCGGCGCGCTGATCCCGAGTACCTCGGCCAGGAAGGCCTGGGACACGTCGAAGGCCACCACCAGCCGGCGTACCCGATCCCCCAGCGGCTCGCCGTACCACTCTCGTTGCAGCGTGATGTTCCGCTGGACGATCTTCTGATCCTCCACCAGTTCCGTGCCCCCTCGCCCCGTATCCGGCCCTCGTCGGCGGCCCGTGCCGCCCGGGTCATCTTGCCATCCGGGCCGCTCCGGCGGGCCGGAACGTCCGTTTCCGCCCCCGGCCGGGGGTACCCGGTCAGCCGAGCGCGGCCCGGGTGCGCGCGACGTCGTCGTCGATCTGGACCACCAGGTCCGCGGACGTGGTGAAACGTTCCTGGTCCCGCAGGCGGGTGACGAAGTCCAGCGCCACGTGCTGTCCGTAGAAGTCCTCGTCCACGTCGAGCACGAAGGCCTCGACGGTGCGCTCACGGCCGGAGAAGGTCGGGTTCGTCCCCACCGACACCGCCGCGCGCAGCCGCCGGTCCGGTTCGGACAGCCGGGTGAACCACGCGGTGTAGACCCCGTCCGCGGGAACCGCGGCGAACCGCGGGGTGGACAGGTTCGCCGTCGGGTAGCCCAGCTCGTGGCCACGCCGGTCGCCGCGGACCACGATGCCCTCCAGCCGGTGCGGACGGCCGAGCGCCTCCGCCGCGGCGACCACGTCGCCGGCGTCGATGCACGAGCGCACGTAGGTGGAAGAGAAGGTGATGTCGATACCGCTTCGCGGTTCCGCGCCGGGCTCGGCCAGCGACCGGCCCTGCAGCTCCGCGGTGTAGGCGACGAACCCGAAGCGGCGGCCCAGCTCGCGCAGCAGTGCGACGTTGCCCGCCGCCTTGGCGCCGAAGGTGAAGTTGTCGCCGACCAGCACCGCAGCCGCGTGCAGCTGGTCCACCAGCGCTTCGTGCACGAACTCGTGCGGGCTCAGGCGGGAGAACTCCAGGGTGAAGGGCAGGACGCAGAACACGTCCACACCGAGCCCCTCGACCAGTTCCGCCTTGCGCCGCAACGAAGTCAGCTGCGCGGGATGGCTGCCGGGCCGCAGCACCTCGGACGGATGCGGGTCGAAGGTGACCACCACGCTGGGCAGCCCGCGTTCGGCGGCCGCGGCCACCGTGCGGGAGATCAGTTCCTGGTGTCCGCGGTGTACGCCGTCGAACACGCCGATGGTGACCACGCACCGTCCCCAGCCGCCCGGGAGGTCCCCGAGCCCACGCCACCGCTGCACTGCCGTCAACTCTCCCTGCACCGGTCCCTTGTCGGCTCCACCCTATGCGGGCAGCAGCACTACCACCGAACGGGTCACTCCCTCTGCGTCGGAGGCCAGCGCCAGTACGTGCCCGTCCGGAGCGAACAGGCCGTAGGTGCCTTCGATACCGCCCGCCGGGATACGCCGTCCGTACTGCACCGCGCGCGCCGTGGCCGCGTCGAGATCGCGACGCGGGAAGGCGGCGGTGACGGCGGCGTCGAGGTCCAGGGAGAGTTCCGGCGTCTCCTCCAACTGGTCGAGCGTACGTGCCTTGGCGAGCGTGAACGGGCCGACAGTGGTGCGGCGCAAGGCTTTCAGGTGACCTCCGACACCGAGGCCGGCACCGAGGTCACGCGCCAGCGCGCGCACATACGTGCCCGAAGAGCACTCCACGACGGCGTCGAGTTCGATGCGGTCGTCTTCGCGGCGTACGCCCAGTACGTCGAAGCGGTGCACCGTGACGGGCCGTGGCGGGATGACCACGTCCTCCCCCGCACGTACACGGGCGTACGCACGCTTGCCGTCGATCTTCACCGCGGACACCGCACTGGGCACCTGCTGGAGATCCCCGGTCAACGCGGCGACGCCCGCGGAGAGCTGTGCTTCGGTGACGGCCGCAACGTCGTCGGGGGTGGCCGTGGACAGAATCTCGCCTTCGGCATCGTCGGTGGTCGTGGCTTGGCCGAGGGAGAGCGTGGCGAGGTAGGTCTTGCGGTCGAGCGCGAGGTGGCCGAGCAGCTTGGTGGCGCGTTCGATGCCGAGCACCAGCACCCCGGTGGCCATCGGATCGAGCGTGCCGGCGTGGCCGACCTTGCGCGTGCCCATGATCCGCCGGGCCCGCGCCACCACGTCGTGCGAAGTCATCCCCGCCGGTTTGTCGACGATGAGCAATCCGGGCGGCGGAACGGGACGGCGCGGTTTCTGGGGGCGAGACACGGCCGGAACCCTACCGATCGGGATCAGGCGGGCACCGGGGCGTGGTCCCAGCGGTGCCGCCGGATGCGGACCGGGACCGGCTCGCCCCGGGCCTCGGCTGCGAACAGCTGCGCGCGGGCGCGGCGCCACCAGGTCAGCATCCGCCAGGTGCCCAGCGCCAGCACCACGAGTACCGACAGCAGGGACAGCCGGAAGTTCCCACCGGTGAGCTGGAGCAGGACGCCGATCAGCAGCGCAGTCACCGTGGTCGCCACGAATCCGCCGACGTTGACCACGCCCGTCGCAGTGCCGACGCGGTCGAGCGGGTTGTAGTCACGCGCCAGCGCGAAACCGATCATCGACACCGGACCACCCAGCGCCAGGAAAGCGAACGCGGGCACCAGCACGCCCAGCGGCAGCGGGCCGCTCCAGCCGAGCAGCAGCGCCCACACCACAGCCGCCCCGCCGAGGTACGCACCGACCAGCGGCATCCGCAGCGACGGGCGGCGGCCGATCACCGTACCCAGCATCGGTCCCCCGGCCATCGAGCCGAAGACGAACACGGTCAGCAGCGCGCTCGCGGTCGCCGGGGGAATTCCCTGTCCCTGTACCAGGAACGGCACGCCCCACAGGAGAGTCAGCACGTTCGGCGCGAACATCGTGCTGAAGTGCACCCAAAAACCCAGCCGGGTGCCGGGCACCCGCCAGGCAGCCTGGACGCTCCGGCCCAGTTCGGCGACACGCACCGGCTCTCGCACCGGTTCCGGCGCACCAGCCGGGACGTCACGCACGCGTAGCGCGACAGGGACCGCGTACAGCAGCGTGATCGCGCCGACCGCGACAAAGGTGAACGTCCATCCTGGACCGTTGAGGAGCAGGGTAAGCGGGACGGTGGCGACGAGGTTGCCGACGTACCCGATAGCCGACGTGAAAGACATCAGAAGCGCGTACTGCCGCCCCGGGAAGTGTGCCGCGATGAGTCGCAGCACGCTGACGAAGGTAAGCGCGTCGCCCAACCCGAGTACGCCGCGCGCGAGCAGGCCCACGCCGTAAGTGTTCGCGACGCCAAGGAGAAGCTGCCCACTGCCGAGCACGAGTACCGCGGTGAGAAGTACTCGCCGCGGACCGTAGCGGTCGACCAGAATTCCTGTGGGGATCTGCATGGCCGCGTACACGGCGACTTGGAGCACTGTGAACGTTCCGAGCGCCGCAGCGCCGACACCAAACCGCTCCGCCGCATGCAACCCGGCCACACCGAACGAAGTCCGGTGAAACACAGCGAGCAGGTACACGGCGACGGCGGTGAGCCAGATGAGCCAGGACCGGACAGAGGCACGACCGGCGGGCGACAAGGGTTCCTCCAGGGGCAGTGCGTCGAAGGGGGCCGGACGCCGGCGCTGCCGTCTCGTTGAGTTGTATCGCCTTGGCAACCTTGAGACTTACCCGTTATCCCGGTGTTCTTCGCCACAGGGGCTCGGGAGCGCACGAGGCGGGTTCCGGCGCAGCAGGCGGCGAAGAGGCCCGTTCCACCCAGAGCCGAGCTGTACGCCGGTAAACAAGAGCAAGGACCCGCATCCTCGATCTCGCCGGACGGACCAAGCCCGGACCCGCCCGGCCGCGACCGTCAGCTGCCGAGCTGTTTGAGCATCGGCACTGCCCAAAAAAGAAGGACCAGAGCGCCAAGACTGCCGATGGCGACCAGCCAGCTTGGCGCCTCGGCAAAAACCAGCACCAGCCCCACAGCGACGGTGACCGACGCTACCCCCATCAGGACGACGAAGACCCCGATCGAACGCATGAAGCCGCCATCGTCCTTGGCCTCCGCGGCGGCCCTGGCGTACGCACTGAGGCCCGCGGCATCGTGACTGAATCCGACCCCCGCGCCGATTCGGATCCGCTCCCCTTCGTGGGGCACCGCATGTTTCCCCCGCTCGCCGGGAAGCTCGAAGAGTTCCGTCCGAACAACATCATTGTTCAAGGAGCGTTATTCAAAACCATTGTGAGTAATTACGTGAATTACTGATCCACTCCGGCGTGTCACCGAGAAAGGCAACGGTCCTCGCGAGAAAATTTGAGAGTTCCGACCAAAGAATTCTCAATACCCGGGAGAACCGTTGCGCTACCATCGTACTACAGGCCTCATGTTGTCGCAGATGCAGGAGCTTGTGTGGCGAGTCCGTGAATCGTTGACCGAGCCGTGGAATAAGAAGATCGGGCGGCCGAAGTCGTGTGGATTGCACCGGGCGGTGGAGATCGCGTGCATGTATCTGCGTCATAACGGGACGCAGGAGTTTCTTGGCGATATGTGG
>NZ_QZFV01000116.1:0-33142 GCF_003600245.1 Amycolatopsis panacis | reverse complement strand
GATCCGGCGCCCCGCCGGGGAACCACGGCCGGTGCGCACCGGCAGGCGGCTGCTCGGCATGCTGCTCGACCTCATCACGGTCACCCTGGTCGGCGTGGTGCTGAGCTTCATCGTGCTATCCGTCCGGTACGTCGCGACCGGGAGGCTCGTGACCGAAGGCGACCCGACGGTGGACGGCCTGCTCTACAGCTGCCTGCCCGCGGTGCTCCTGCTGCTCATCCTCCCGGCCGTGACCAACGGCGCCACCGTCGGGCAGCACGCGGTTCTGCTGGCCATGGCGGACGCTCGCGGGAAGCGGCCTTCGATCCTGCGTTGTCTTGTCCGCTTCGTCTTCGGGACCGGTGGCTACTTCGTGCTCAGCGGCTTCAACTCTGGCTGGGCGCTGCTCTGGCTCGGGGCCAACCTGGTGATCCTGCTCGTCACCCCCGGCCCACGCGGGCTGACCGCACGGCTCGCCGGGCTGACCGTGGTCGACGCCCGGAAGTCCGCTGAGGTCGAGGAGGTCCCGGTCCCGCAAGGGTGATGTCGTTTTTTCGCGAGGCTTCCGGCGGACGGGGCGGCACACTGGTCCTCGTGCACGAGGAGACCGAACGCTGCATCCGTGCGGTGCAAGCGAAAGACGACCGGTTCGACGGCTGGTTCTTCACCGCGGTGGTGACCACGCGGATCTATTGCCGGCCGAGTTGCCCGGTGGTCCCGCCGAAGGTGGCGAACATGCGCTTCTACCCGAGCGCCGCCGCCGCGCAGGCGGCCGGGTTCCGCGCCTGCAAGCGCTGCCGCCCGGACGCCTCTCCCGGCTCGCCGCAGTGGAACGAACGGGCCGACATGGTGGCCCGCGCGATGCGGCTGATCGCCGACGGGGTGGTCGACCGCGAAGGCGTCCAAGGCCTGGCGACGCGGCTGGGCTACAGCGTCCGCCAGGTGGAACGCCAGGTCAGCGCGGAGCTGGGAGCCGGTCCGCTCGCGCTGGCCCGCGCGCAGCGCGCGGAGACCGCACGGCTGCTGATCGAGACCACCGCGATGCCGATGGGCGACATCACGCACGCCGCCGGCTTTTCCAGCATCCGCACGTTCAACGAGACAGTGCGTGCGGTCTTCGGCCTCACGCCGAGCGAGCTACGGTCGCGGGCCCGCGGGGGCGGACGCGACAAGTCGCCGAGCGTCCTCGCGTTGCGGCTGCCGTTCCGCCGTCCACTGTGTCCGGACAACCTCTTCGGGCACCTCGCCGCGACGGCCGTGCCCGGCGTCGAGGAATGGCGGGACGGCGCGTACCGGCGCACCCTTCGCCTGCCGCACGGCCATGGCGTGGTGTCGCTCCGGCCCGAAGCCGACCACATCGCATGCCGGCTGAGCCTCACCGACCTGCGTGACCTGGCGGCCGCGATCAGCCGCTGCCGGTGGCTGCTGGACCTGGACGCCGACCCGGTGGCCGTAGACGAGCAGCTGAGCACGGACCCGATGCTCGCGCAGCTGGTGGCCGCGGCGCCGGGAAGGCGGGTGCCGCGCACGACCGATCCGGACGAGTTCGCGGTCCGCGCCGTTCTCGGGCAACAGGTCTCCACCGCGGCCGCCCGTACGCACGCGGCCCGGCTCGTCCTCGCGCACGGCACCCCGATCGAGGACCGCGAAGGCGAGCTGACGCACCTGTTCCCGGCCGCGGACGACCTCGCCGCGCTCGACCCGGAAACGCTGGCGATGCCGAAGTCCCGCCGCACCACCCTGCTCGGCCTGGTCGCCGCGCTCGTCTCGGGAGAGGTCGACCTCACCGTCGGCGGCGACTGGGACCGCGCCCGCGTCCAGCTTGCCGCGCTCCCGGGTTTCGGTCCGTGGACGGTGGAAAGCGTCGCGATGCGCGCGCTGGGCGACCCGGACGCGTTCGTCGGCACCGATCTCGGGGTGAAGATCGCCGCGGAAACCCTCGGCCTGCCCACTCAGCCGTCCGCGTTGCGCGAGCGCGCCGACGCGTGGCGGCCCTGGCGCGCGTACGCCGTCCAGCATCTGTGGGCCACCGGAGACCACCCGATCAACCGCATTCCCGCCGGAGAGGAAACGGCATGACGTACACCACCTTCGAAAGCCCGGTCGGCCTGCTCACCGCGGTCGGCAGAGACGGCGGGCTTGCCGGGCTGTACCTGGAAAACCACCGGCACCAGCCCGACCCGGCCACCTTCGGCGAGCCCGACGACCGGGCGTTCACCGAGGTCCGACGCCAGCTGTCGGAGTACTTCGCGGGCGAGCGCACAGAGTTCGAGCTGCCGCTGACGATGCGGGGCACCCCGTTCCAGCAGACCGTTTGGCAGGAACTCACCCGGATCCCCTACGGCGAGACGATCACCTACCGCGAACTGGCCGAGCAGATCGGCAGGCCGGGTGCGTTCCGCGCGGTCGGGCTGGCCAACGGGCGCAACCCGGTCAGCATCGTGGTGCCCTGTCACCGGGTGATCGGCAGCAACGGCGACCTCACCGGCTACGGCGGCGGGGTGGCGCGCAAACGTCGTTTGCTGGACCTGGAATCCGGGGCGCCTTCTGCCCCGCCCGGCCGGCCGAAGGGCTGTGAAGGGACCCTTCACGGACTTTGAGGCTGTGAAGGGTCCCTTCACAGCCCTTGTTGCGCCGCACGGAACCCGGTGTCGACCAGAACCATCCACAGTGGACTCAGGGTAGTTCGAAGCCCAGCTCCCGGGCGGCCTCGGCCGGGGTCGGCTGGGCCCAGCAGCGAGCAACCGCCTCGTGCGTGGACAGCGAACGCGACTCGGCGCGGTCGACGTAGAGAATGCCGTGCAGGTGATCGGTTTCGTGCTGCACGATGCGGGCGGGCCAGCCGGACAGCTGCTCGTCCAGTGCGGCACCGGTCTCGTCCTGCCCGGTCAGCCGGATCCGCAGCGGCCGGGCGACCACCGCCTGCCAACCGGCCACGCTGAGGCAGCCTTCGAAGAACGCCGCAAGCTCGTCCCCGAGCCGCTGGTACACCGGGTTCACCAGCACCCGGAACGGCAGCGGCGCGATCCCGCGGGTCTCCAGCGTTGCCGCGGGCACGCCCGGCCGCTCATGCGCGCCGTCCTCGACCACCGCGATCCGCACGCCGAGCCCGATCTGCGGCGCGGCCAGCCCCACCCCGGGTGCTTCACGCATGGTGACCTGCATGCCCTCGATCAGCTCGGCCAGCGCGCGCTCGGTCAGCTCGCCCTCGTACGGCCGGGCCGGCGCACGCAGCACCGGGTCACCGGCCTGCACGATCGGCCAGGGCAGCGGCCGGGCGAGCAGTTCGTCCACCTGATCGGCGAGCACGGGCGGCCCCTTTCCACGCGGTTTCCCGGATGATCGCACGGCTGGCCCTGCATCCGCCCGGTCGGGCAAGCTGTCGGCCGTGGCCTACGACGTGAATGCGATCCGCGAGCACTTCCCCGCCCTCACCGGCGGCGCCGCCCACTTCGACGGACCGGGCGGGTCCCAAGTACCCCGCCAGGTCGGCGAAGCCGTCGCCGCGACGCTCTGCGCGGCCATCGCCAACCGCGGCACGATCACCGCCGCCGAACGCCGTGCCGACGGCGTGGTGCGCGAAGCCCGGCAGGCGGGCGCCGACCTGCTCGGCGCGCGCCCCGATGGGGTGGTGTTCGGCCGCAGCATGACCCAGCTCACCTACGACTTCTCCCGCGCGCTGGCCAAGAACTGGCAGCCCGGCGACGAGATCATGGTCACCCGTCTCGACCACGACGCGAATCTCCGGCCGTGGCTGCAGGCCGCCGAAGCCCGGGGCGTGACCGTGCGCTGGGCGGATTTCGACCCGGTGACCGGGGAACTGCCGTTACCGGCGATCAGCGCGCTGCTCGGCGACCGAACCCGGCTGGTGGCCGTCACCGCGGCATCGAACCTGCTCGGCTCCCGTCCGGACATCCCGGCGATCACCGCTGCCGCCCGCGAGGCAGGCGCACTGAGCTACGTCGACGGCGTGCACCTCACCCCGCACAGCCCGGTCGACGTCGCCGCGCTCGGCGCGGACTTCTACGCGTGCTCGGCCTACAAATTCCTCGGCCCGCACCTCGGCCTGCTGGCCGCCGCGCCGGAGCTGCTGGAAACCCTGCGCCCGGACAAGCTGCTGCCCTCCACCGACGCCGTGCCGGAGCGGTTCGAGCTGGGCACGCTCCCGTACGAACTGCTCGCGGGCACCACCGCGGCCGTCGACTTCCTCGCCGGCCTGGTCCCCGGAACCGGCTCCCGCCGCGCACGACTGACACAGTCGCTGACCGAACTCGAAGCGTACGAAACGGCCATGCTGACCCGTCTGGACAAGGGCCTTGCCGAGCTGCCCCGCGTCGTCCGTTACGGATCCCCGACCCGCGCCCGCACGCCGACAGTGCTGTTCACCGTCACCGGAACCACGCCGACAGCGGTGTACGAGCACCTCGCCACCCGCGGTATCAACGCACCGGCGGCGACGTTCTACGCCATCGAATGCTCCCGCCACCTCGGCCTCGGCGACACCGGCGCGGTCCGGGCCGGCATCGCGCCGTACACCACGGCAGCGGAGGTGGACCGGCTGCTGGCGGCGGTCGCGGAGTTGTGAACACGGCCGAACTCCCTGCGTCCACAGTGGACTAAGGTCGCACCCGGCGCCGGAGCGGCGCGTCCAGCACCGGGGCAAGCTCCGCCACCACCGTGTCGAGCGGGGTGAGGTCGCGGTCGGCCCTGGCGAGCACCAGCGCGCCCTCCAGCGCGCTGATCATCAGCACTGCCAACGATTCCGCACGCGGGCGCGGTACGCCCAGTTCGTCCAGCGCTGTCACGAGGCGGCGGCGCCATTGGGCGAAAGCCTCGCTCGCGCGTTCGCGCAGCGCATCGCTTTCCGCGGCGACGTCGGCGACCGTGGCCACCAGAGGGCAGCCGCCCGAGTAGCCGAGTTCGATCAGCTCCGCCCGCCATTGACCGACCATCGCGGCGAACAGCGCGGACGGCGTCCGCTCCGGAAGGGACTCGAACGCGCGCGCCGCCCGGCGCGCGGCGTATCGCCCCGCCCAGCCGATCGCCTCGCCGAACAGCTGCTCCTTACCACCGGGGAAGTAGTGCTGAAGCGACCCGCGCGGCGCTTCGGCGTGCGTCACCACTTCGCGCATCCCGGTGCCCCGCAACCCCTGCGTACGCAGCAGCTGCGCAGCGCTGTAGACCATCCGATCCCGGGCCGGGCGCTCCGCCATCCGAGGTCTCCTTTCCGGCTCGTCCCACTACGTATTCGAATTCCTGCTCCGACCAGCCGTACTCCGGCAGCAACCGGAATCCGCACGCCCGCAGCAGCCCTTCGGCCGCCTCGTTGCCCGACTGCACTGTCGCGTGCACCGTCCAGCCACGCCACCGCGACGCGCCGGTGACCAGCCCGACGAGCGCGCGCCCGATGCCCTGGCGCTGCCACGGGTCCGCCACCAGCAGCCCGAGTTCCGCCCGCCGTTCGCCGTCCGGGACCACGTTCAGCAGACCCGCCGGAACCCCGTCCCGCTCCGCGACCAGCGCCATCCCGGCGAGCAGGAACCGCCCGTACCGCGCCAGCACCTCGTCCGGATCGGGCGCGCGGCCGATGGTGAACCGCCGCCGCACCGACTCGGGTGAGCACGCCCGCACCACTCCGGCCACGGTCTCCGCAGTGGCCGCACGCACCATGACAGTCGTCATAAAACGAGGGTCGCACGCCGGGCCCTCTATGACAAGTGTCATGAGCCGCGCCGGGCTTTGTTGATCACGCTCGCGACACGACGGCACCGCACTCTCCCCGGTGGATAGCGCCAAACCGGGGGTGCGACGGGACGAAAACGACCCGGCGCTCTCACGTCGTGTATCCGCGATACCCCACAAGCCTGATGGAGCGCGATTAATCCCCCCGTGAACACCAAGCGTGACCTGCGGGCCTCTTCGGGTGAAAACGGTTCTCACCTGGTTCCGCGCACCGGGGTTTTCCCGCATCTTTTCCGGTGGACGTCCGCGCGGGGGCGGCAAACACGAGAGGCAAGCAGAAGGGGACGGTCATGACCCAGTCGCTCGAGGTCCCGACCCAGGAGTTCTGCCTCGACTGGACGATGAACGGCGCCGAGGGCGGGCGCGTCCGGTTCACCCTGTCCGGTCAGGTGAGCCTGCTGGACGGCAAGCGGTTCTACAAGGTGGACGGGGTGCTCTACATCGCCGAGGGCGGCGTCTACTGCCGCGAGATCGGCAACCCGCGGCTGTACGTGCGGCGCAACGGGGTCGAGGAGTGCGGACGCCAGTGGGGCTGGGAACCGATCAGCTCCCGCAAGACCGCCAACCGGCTCTGCGCGATGGACGGATACTTCGTGCGCACCGGGTACTGGGCACCCGCGGACCGCAGCATTCAGCTCGGCATCGTCGCCGAGTACGGCTTCCGCCGCCGCATGCACAGCCGGACGGCCACCGTGCGCATGGTCGACTGACCGGACGCCCCGGTTAACCCACACGAGTGGTTGGCGTGCGGAGGAACACACCGAATCCGGTGGTAAACCGGGAAGAAGGTAGTGCGGATAACAGCGCCCGCGGGCCTGGCGGAGGACGATGGAGATCATGCGGAACAGGACTCGGGCAGGCAGACCACCAAACCCCTGTAGACGACTGCTGCGGCGCCTCGGCGCCGTCCGGAACCCGCTGCTGCGCCGCTCCGACCGGATCGAAGGCGCGCTCGCCGGGGTCGCGGTTCTGATCGCGCTGCTGGCGATCCCGCTGGCGGTCCTGCTGGGCAGCGCGGACATCCGATCCGAGACGGCCACCTCGGACGCCCAGGTGCGCACACGCCACCAGGCCACCGCGACCGTACTGACGACGGCGCCGGAGCAGCCGATGTCCATCGGCGACAGCGCGCCGATCGCCAGCACAGCACGGGTGAACGCGCTTTGGCACGTACCCGGCGGAGCACCCCGTACCGGCACGATCACCGTGCCCACCGGCGCCGCCACCGAAGGCGCGACCACCCCGATCTGGCTCGACGGCAACGGCAGGCAGACCACCGCCCCGCTCACCCACACCGACGCGGTCACCAACGGGATCCTGGTGGCCACCTTCACCTGGCTGTGCGCGGCCGGCGTGCTGGCGGGCGCGTTCTGGGCGGCACGCCGGGTACTCGACCGCCGTCGGGCGAGCCGCTGGGCAGAGGACTGGGCCCAGTTCGCCGGCCCGGAAGCAGTGCGTTAACGGTCCCTCAGCAGCGCCGAGCCCTTCACCAGCCAGGCGACACCGAAGGTGACCACGGCCAGCGATTCCAGCCACAGCGTCGGATGCCAGGTGGCCGCGGCGAAGAGCTGCCCGACGAGCACGATCAGCGCCAGGCAGGCCAGCAGCACGATGCCGCAGACCCGGTAGACGACGTTGCGCGCGATCTTGCGCCGGGTCGGCGTGGTGGCATCGGTCTTGGTGAACAGGAACAAGCAGAAGAACGCCAGGGTGAGAAAGAAGATCGTGGCACTCACGACGTGCACGATGCCGATCGCCTGCTCGGCCGGCGTGGCCGAAGCCGGACTCGTCGGGAACATCGCGACGCAGATCGCCGCAACCCCCGCGACGGTGCCCGCGATGTCGTCGATGAAGCCGTAACCACGGTACGAGATCAGGAAGACACCGATCGCGCACAGCACGCCGACGAAGACGTTGCGCAGGTCGCTGTAGTAGTAACTGCTCAGCGAACCGAGCGGGTCGCCGCCTTCGAGCAGGTGCTTGCCGGCGACCACCAGGATCGGCAACGCGATCCCGAGTACGCCGATGGCCCGCCGGAGGAACAGGTACGAACGCACAAGTTCGGTCACGGTGCCGCCTCCCGGAGCCGTGCATTCTTTTTACCGGCTCAACGGCGCGCGCGGTGACTGATTCACCGGCTCAGCCCAGTGGGTCGTCACGTTTTCGCGAGCAGCCCGACGGGTTCGCGCGGGCATCGGCGAACGTGCGCATTCCGACGCAGCGCCGTGAAGGTTCCCTTCACAGCCTCAGCGTCCAGGGTGTCGGCAAAGTTGGTCGGGGACCCGGCAGTGGGCGATGCGGAGGTGTGTGCGACCACCTCGTGGCGTGCGCCGGACCGGTTTCGGGTCTGTGAAGGGACCCTTCACAGCCTCAGAGTCCGTGAAGGGTCCCTTCACGGACCTCTACACCGACTTTGCCGGAACCCTGGACGCTGCGTCCGTGAAGGGAACCTTCACTACCGTCAGGGGGCGGCAGCTCGCCGGTGGCGCTCCCCGCGACGGCGAGCCCGCTCACACCCGAGCCTGCGGCCCGCCCTGGGGATACTCGCGGAACTTCACCGCGTTCGCCGCCCGGGTGCCGAGGTGGTCGAAGACGCGGCCGCCGATCGGCCCGGCCAGCATCCGGTAGGTGCGGTTGCGGGAGCGGACCTTCTCCGCGGTCGGCGGGACCAGGAAGCCGCCCGAGCCCGCGCCGTTGCGGTGCCCGACCCGGGCCGGTTTGCGCAGCCGCCGCTCGTAGCGGGCGAACGCAGTCCTGTGGTCCCCGCCCGCGGCGGCGAGTTCCCCGGCGAGCACCTGTGCTCCCATCATCGCCAGCCCGGTGCCGGAACCGCCCGGCCCGGCGCACCACGCGGCGTCGCCGAGCAGCACCACCCGGCCGCGGGACCACGCATCGAGGCCGATCTGGCCGATCCGGTCGAAATACAGGTCGTCCGCCCCGGCCAGGCCATCGAGAAACCGCGGGACCTCCCAGCCTGCTCCGGCGTAGACCTCGGTGACGATCTCCTTCTGCCGAGCCAGATCCGGCCTTCCGTAGCCCCGCGGATCACCGCGGAAGAAGAGGCCGACGTGCACGGTCGCCGGATCACGGTGGCTGGCGATCATGATGCCGCGGCCCGGCTCGTTGTGGATCAGGCCGCGGTGGTCGAGGCCGAGATGGTTCTTCGCGGTGAAGCCCGCGACGTGATAGCCGAGGTCGGTGCGGAAGCGCGCCTCCGGACCGAACGCCGCGGTGCGCACGCCGGAGTGCACCCCGTCCGCGCCGACCACCAGGTCGAACCGGCGCGGCGCACCGCGGCGGAAGGTCACCTCCACCCCGTCGGCGGTTTCGGTCAGCTTGGTGACCCGATCGCCGAAGACGTATTCGGTGTAGTCCTTGGTGCGGTCGTACAGCACGCGGGCGAGGTCGCCGCGCAGCAGTTCGAGTTCACCGCTGATGAACCGGCTCGGGATGGTCACCACCGGCTTGCCCGCCGGGTCGAGCAGCAGCTGGTCGCCCATCCCGGTCTCGTGCTCACGAAGCTCCTCCAGCATGCCCATGGCGCGCAGCAGGTTCATCTGCTCGCCGCGGAAGTCCACGGCCTGCCCACCCGGCCGCAGCGCGGGCGCGGCCTCCACCACGGTGACCGAATAGCCGTAGCGGTGCAGCCAGTAAGCGGCGGACGGGCCGGCGACGCTGGCGCCGGAAACGAGGACGGTCTTGCCTGCCATCGGTACTCCTCTGGGTTGTTCGAGTTCGATGCGCCCAGAGTGCGGCGGGCCGCTTACCGCGCCCGCACGAAGCACTGACGGTGCCGGTCAGCGGGAGGTCAGACGCGGGTCAGCGAGCGCAGGGCGGCTCGTGATCGTCCTCGATCAGCCGCGCGAGCATCCGGTCGAACGCGCCGGCCAGCACGACCAGCTCGTCGGCCCCGAGCTGGTCGAAGAAGTACCGCCGCACGGTCTCGCGGTGCGGTCGCCGGGCCGCTTCGACCGCCAGCCGGCCGGACAGGGTGAGCCGCACGTTCGCCCCGCGCGCGTCCTCCGCGCAGTGCTCCCGGATGACCAGCCCCCGTTTCTCCATCCGGCTGATGTGGTGCGAAAGCCTGCTCCGGTCCCATTCGACCGTCGCGGCGAGATCGCGCATCCGCAGTACCCCGTCCGTGGCCTCGGCCAGCGGGCCGAGCAAGGCGAAATCGGCCCCGGACAATCCGGCGTGCCGCTCCAGCTGACTGTCCAGCGCCCCGGCGAGCGCGCGCTGGACACGCTGATAGGAACGCCACACGTGGGCTTCCCCCGCACCGAGCCACGGTCCATCCGCCATCCGGGGAATTCTACGTTCCGGCGCCGCCGGGCAGGGCGAAATCGGGAGAATGAATCCGTTCCGTGCATTTCCCGGGCGAACGGAGCGTTTCGATCACCCATTCGCGTTGGTGTGCCCGGCAACCCGGACGGTGTTCGCGATAGGCCATTCGGGCAACCGTGGCCAGGTCGGCCCTCGTAGCAGGCGTTCCACCCCGACCCGAACGGCGCAATGAGTCCACAATGGACGGAAACCCCGGGCTGGGCGCGACGGCGGGACTCTGGCAGGATCCACGCCACGGAAATCACCGTTCTTTCCGATTGGCGGGCTGTACATGGGTTTGGGCAGGAAAATCGCCGTGCTGACGACGGCGCTCACGGCGCTGGCGGGCATGGCCGCCGCGGTACCGGCCGCGGCGAGCGGGATCGACTGGAAGCCCTGCCCGACCGCGACCGGAGTCGAGTGCGGGACGGTGACCGTGCCGCTCGACTGGGACCGCCCCGGCGACGGCACCATCCAGCTCGCGCTGGCCCGCCGCAAGGCGACCGACCCGGCACACCGGATCGGCTCGGTCCTGATGGACCCGGGCGGCCCCGGCGGTGCGGGCGCGGGCGAGGTACAGGACGGCTGGGGGCTCTCGCCGAAGGTCACCGCGCGGTTCGACACCGTCGGATTCGACCCGCGCGGGATCGGGCAGAGCACCTCGGTCCGCTGCGGGCTCACCGAGATCACCGCGGACAACCCCCAGCTGCCCAAGAACGCCGCGCAGTACCGGCAGCTGCTCGCCTACAACCGGGCGCTCGGCACCAGCTGCACCAGGGTCAGCGGGCCGTTGACCGAGCACGTGGACACCAAGAGCGTGGTCCGCGACATCGACGCCATCCGTGCCGCGCTGGGCGACCCGAAGCTGACCTACTACGGCGTTTCCTACGGGAGCCTGATGGGCCAGCAGTACGCGGAGGCCTACCCGGACCGGGTGCGGGCGCTCGTGCTGGACAGCAATATGGACCACTCCGTCGGGACCACCTGGGAGTTCCTGCACACCGAGACCAGCGCCGTGCAGGAGCTGTTCGACCAGTTCCGCCAATGGTGCGACCGGAACACCTCGTGCGCGCTGCACGGCAAGGACCTGTCCGCGCTGATGACGCAGCTCTACTCCCGGGCCGAGCAAGGCACCCTAGGTACCCCGGACGACCGGCTCGACCCGCTCGCACTGGCCGGCATGGTCTCCCGGAACTTCTACGGCCCGACCTGGGACAAGCTGGCCAAGGACCTGGTCTCGCTGCGAGACGGGAAGCCGCCCGCCGCCGGGTTCGGGACCGCGGAGGTCAGCGTGCCCAGCGTGTTCGGCAGTGTGTTCTGCTCGGACTGGCGGCTGCCGGTCACCAGCTTCCCGCAGTTGCAGTCCTACCGGCGGGCGTTGTCGGTGGTCTCGCCGGACGTGCGCCTGTCCCAGCTCGGCTGGACCTCCGTGACCGGCTGCGCGGGCTGGCCGGGCCCGGTGCGCAACCCGCAGCACCCGCTGTCGATTCGCCCCGGGGTGCCGATGCTGATGCTGAACAGCCGGTACGACCCGGTCACGCCCTACGCCTGGGCCGTCCGCGCCGCGCAGCAGGCGGGCGCGCCACTGGTCAGCTACGACGGCTGGGGGCATGCCGCCTACTTCAAGAACAGCAAGTGCGTCACCGACACCGCCGACACCTTCCTGCTGACCGGCGTCCGGCCCGAGCAGAGCCTGCATTGCGCCGCGGTCCCGCCGTCCGCCCAGTCCAGGGCGGATGCGGATCGTCCACGGCCGCCGCGAGTCGTCGGGTTCTGAGGGTCGGCTGATCCTGAGGGCAAGCCGGTCCTGAGAGCCGGCAGGTTCTCAGGACCGGCAGGGTTCTCAAGGCCGGCAAGGGTTCTCAAGGCCGTCGGATTCCGAGGGCCGGCAGGCACTGAGGGCTGACTGGCGCTGAGGGCCGCCGGGTTTCCAAAGGCCGTCGGGTTCCGGGGGCGCTGAGGTTCTTGAGCGCTCCGTATCCTCGGGACTCCGTGTCCTGAAGACGCCTGGGTGTCCTGAGGACTTTGGCGTCCTGGGGACGGCGTTCGGCGGGCGCAGAGGTTTCCGTAGGCACCGGAGCTCCTGTGGGCGCCGAGGCTTTTGTGCCCGCTGGTTTCCTCACGACACCGGTTTCGGTGGGCGACGGGTCCTGGTCCTGGGTCTTGGGTCCTGAGACATTGGTGTCCTGACAGCGCGGAGGTTTCTACGAGCGGGGCGCCGGTGTCCCGAAGGCACCGGGTTCTGAGAGCGCCGGGGATTCCGTGCGTACAGAGGCGCTGATGGCGCCGGGGGTTCCATCGACACCAGGGGTTCTGGGTACTCAGGTGCCCTGAGGGCGCCGGCATCCCGAATGCGCTGAGGTTCTGAGGGCGCCGGCATCCGGAGGGCACCGTGGCCCGGTCGGCATCTGGATCCTGTCCGCACCGGGATTCTGCGAGCATCCGGCCCAATCCGCACCCGGGATTCCGCGAGCATCCCGATTCTGTCGGCACATGAGCCAGGTCACCACCCGGGTCAGGGTTCCGGCAAAGTCGGTGTAGAGGTCCGTGAAGGGACCCTTCACGGACTCTGAGTCTGTGAAGGGTCCCTTCACAGACCCAAAACCGGTCCGGCGCACGCCACGAGGTGGTCGCACACACCTCCGCATCGCCCACTGCCGGGCCCCCGACCAACTTTGCCGACACCCTGCCACCCGGGTCCGTCGTTACCCGGATTCTGTCGGCACCTGGATTCTGCGGGCATCCGGATTCTGTTGGTACATGGGCACCGTCGGCACCCGGGTCATGTCGGTACCCGGGTTCTGTGCACACCCAGATTCTGTCGACACTTGGATTCTGCGAGCAGCACCTGTGCCCTGTCCGCACCCAGGTTCTCGCGGGCACCTGGCGCTTGGATTCTGCGGGCACCTGGCTTCTGTCGGCACCCAGGTACTGCGGGCACGGGGGTTCTGGGTTCCCGCGCCCGGCTCCCCTTGGCGGGAGCCGGGCGCCGCGGATCAGCCGTCCGGCAGTCGCCGCGAGATCCGTAGCGGGATGAGCAGCCGCCGCTGGATCCGTAGCAGGATCAGCAGCCGCCGCGGATCAGTAGCAGGGTCGGCAGCCGCCGCGGGAGCGGGGTCAGTAGTCGTCGCGGCCGGTGAACTGCTGTTCCAGCAGCTCGGCTGAACCGGCGACCAGTTCCAGGGGATCGACGAACTCGTTGAGGTCGAGGTTGACCAGCGGTAGTGCGTGCCGCAGCACCAGGTGCTCCCCCATCACCACCACGCCGCCCACCACCAGTGAGGCGCCGGCCTCGCGGAGCACATGGTAGAGGTTGACCTCGTCCACCCGGGCGAACGGGGTGGCGATCTGTACCCAGTCCTCGCGGTGATCGAACACCTCCCGCGCGATCACCATGACCTGCGCCCGGCCCTCGGTGTACGCGTCGGCACCGAACACGATGCGGATGCGGATTTCGTCCGGGTCGTCCCGGACCACCCGGTACTGCTGCCTGATGAATCCGACCAGATCGGCCCACTCTGCCACGCACATCCTCCTCGTCGGTTCTTTCGCACGGCCAGGATCAGCGTAGTGAAACAAGCCGGGTCCAGACGGGTGAAATCGATCAATACGCAGTGCGCTCATACAGCGCACATGGGGCATCCCGATAGCGGATTTCGCGCTGCCAGGTGAACCCGAGGCGCTCCATCACCGCGCGGGAACGAACGTTGCGCGCTTCGGCGAAGGTCACGACCTCGAGCGCGGCGAGCCGGGTGAAGGCGTACGCGAGGCCGGCGCGGCCGATCTCGGTAGCGTCGCCCTTTGCCCAGTGCGCTGCCCGGAAGCCCAGATCCAGCGGGCGGACACCGTCGAAATCCCGATAGGACAGTCCACCCCGGCCGGTCAGCTCGCCGGGTTCCCGGTGGTGGGCAAGCCATCTGCCGCCTTGTCGACGGACCGGTCACGGCGGCGCCGCGTCCGCCCGGATCCAGTCGCCGAACCGGCGAGCGATGCCGGGGGTCGGTGTGCAGGCGGTACATCTCGTCGGCCGAATCCGGGCCGATCGGCGTGAGCGACCGGCGTTCGGTAGCCACTGGGTGGGGCTACCGTTCAGGGCATCGTCGTGGTCCCGGAATTGTTCGGGTATTCAAGCGGCCCGCTGATCCGGTATCGCCAAGGAAGCCTGCACCCTGGCCACGAATTCGGCATTGGATTTGGTGGTGCGAACCTGATCGAGGAACTGTTCCGCGGCCCGTTTCGGGTCCTGCCCGGCCAGCGCCCGGCGGACCTCGGCGAGCACGGTCAGCTCGGCGGCGGTCACGAACAGCTCGTCGCGACGGGTGCCGGAGCCGAACAGGTCCACGGCCGGGAACACACGGTGGTCGGCTAGCGTGCGGTCCAGCCGGAGTTCGGAGTTGCCGGTGCTCTTCAGCTCCTCGAAGAACACCGTGTCGGCCAGGGATCCGGTGCCGACGAGCGCGGAGGCGACAATGGTGAGGGAGCCGCCGTCCTCGATGTTGCGGGCGGCGCCGAGGATCTTCTTCATCGGGTGCAAAGCGCTCGCGTCTACGCCGCCGGAGAGCACTCGCCCGGACGTGCGGGCGGCGAGGTTGTAGGCGCGGCCGAGCCGGGTCAGCGAATCGAGCAGCAGCACGACGTCGCGGCCGGTCTCTACCAGGCGTTTGGCGCGTTCCAGCGCGAGTTCGGCGAGTGCGGTGTGCTCGGCGGGTTTACGATCGAAGGTGGACGCGATCACCTCGCCGCGCACGGTGCGGCGCATCTCGGTGACCTCCTCGGGCCGCTCGTCGGCGAGCAGCACCATCAGGTGCGCCTCCGGGTGGTTGACCGAAATCGCCTGCGCGATCGCTTGCAGCACCGAGGTTTTCCCGGTGCGTGGCGGGGCGACGATCAACGCGCGCTGCCCTTTTCCGAGCGGCGCGACGAGGTCGAGCACGCGGGTGGTCAGCTGGTGCCGGCCGGTTTCAAGGACCAGCCGCTGGTCGGGATGAATCGGGGTGAGCCGCTCGAACTCGGGCCGCTGCCGCTGTTGCCGCGGGGGTGGTGCACCGTTGACCGAGACGAGTACGCCGTCTTCGAGGACAAGCTCGTCGCCCCGGCGCAATCCGTGCGAACGGACCAACGCGGCGGGCACCGCTGGGCCGCCCGGATCGTAGCCGAGGGTGGCGGAGTTGCCGCGCAGATCGAGAATTCCTTGCTGTGCCCGCGTTTGTGTCCGTGCCGTGGTCTGTGCCTGTGTCGTGGTCTGTGTCTGTGTCATGAGTGATACTCCTGAATGGTGCGGCGATCGACGCGGATCGCGGATCGCGGATCGCTCGGGTACGGCCGGGACGGCTCCGCCGCGCACCG
Organism: Amycolatopsis panacis; assembly: GCF_003600245.1. Lineage (NCBI taxonomy): Bacteria > Bacillati > Actinomycetota > Actinomycetes > Pseudonocardiales > Pseudonocardiaceae > Amycolatopsis > Amycolatopsis panacis. The sequence continues at coordinate 17,752 of NZ_QZFV01000116.1, read as the reverse complement.
GGCGAACCGGAGGCGGACCACGTCCTGGAAACGACGTATCCCGGATACCGCGGAACTGGCGGAGAGTGCCGAGATTTCGTGGGCGGCTGGGCCGACTTCCACGGGATACGGGCCGTAGCGTAGCGCATCGGCACTCGCAGGCACAACCATTCGGCACTCGCCGCGGATTCAGCGCACCCTCGGCGAGCCGAATCCGCGGCGGTCCTGCGCGATTCCGTCCCGGCTATCACGTCTCCTACTCCGGCAGAACGATCGCAGTCACCATTTTGTTCCCCTGCCGGGGACGATCACTTCGGCCGCAGGTCCATCGGCAACGGCTTGCCCGTCTCCAGCAGCGACTTCAGGTTCGACAGCACTGCGGCCCAGCCGCCGGAGACGTCGCGGTGCGCACGCTCGTCGGCGAGGTCGGTGTGGGTCACGGTCAGCCGGACGATCCCCTCGTACGACTGGATGTCGAAGGCGGCGCGGGAGGGCTCCTGATCTTCCGGCCCGTTCGGGTCGTACCAGGTCGTGACGAGCCGGCGCGGCGGCACCGCCTCCACGACCTCGCCCGTCACATCGGTGACCCGGGATCCATCGGACCGCACATGCGCCCAGCGGGAGCCCGGCTGCCAGTCGGACTCGTTGCGGTGCGCCCAGTACTGCGCGGTGATCTCCGGATCGGTCAGTGCCTCCCACACCCGCTCCGGCGTGCTGTCGATGTAGGTGACGTAGACGAAACTCGGTTTCTGGCTCATGACTTCCCCTGCTCGACGGTGACCCACACAGCGTAACGCAGGCAAATAGCTGCATGTCAACCCCGTCGCCGCTCCTCGACTGGAAAAGTTGCTGGTCAGCGCCTCCCGAGGCGGGCATGGCCGGATAGCACCCACGTGGCGAGCGACACCGCTCACACCATCCCGAATCGATCTTCCACCCACAGTGAGCGAGACCGCGCCACCGCCGGCCTTTCATCCACAATGGACGCACGAGCGGAATGCAGTGTCCACTTCGGACCCCACCACATGGTCGATACCACCGGACAGACGCGAGAACGAGGCAATGCCGAGACGAAATGATCTTGCCGCCCCAGAACCCGTGGCCCGAGTTCGGCTTTCCCGGCGGCCGCAGCCGAACCCACCCGCCGATCGGCCGGACCAGTGGTCTCCCGCACACCCGGCCGGAAATGTGATCTCATCGCCACTGACAGCGACCCTCCTGGTCTATACCATTCAGCTCCACTACCATGCACTGGTCCGGTCGGCCCGCCGCGGCGACAGCCCACGAGGGGGGAACGCATGAGCGCCATCAGGCGGAACATCGTCCCGCTCAGGTACACCGACCCGAGCGTGGTCGCCTACGTGCGCACGCCCAGTGACTGGCTGGTGTCGAACTGCGGCTGGATCCGCGGCCGCGAAGCCGTGCTGGTGGTGGACACCTGCGGGACCGAGCAGGACACGCTCGACCTGGTCACGGACGTGCGCAAATACTCGGCGGCGGAGATGCCGCTCACCGTGGTGCTCACGCACGCGCACGGTTCGCACTACAACGGCACCGGCGTCGCGCTGCGCAACGGCGGGCGGGTGCTGGCCGCGGCCGCGGCCGTGCCGCGGGTGCGAACCGGGCCGCAGGTCGACGACGTGCATTTCCAGTTCACGCGCTGGGGCGCGCTGGAAGCCCCGCCCGCGGAGGTGGTGCACACGGTGGTCGAGCCGGTCGAGGTGGATCTCGGCGGCGTGGTCGTGGAGGTCGTCCCCTTCCCCGGGATCGCGCACACCGACGGTGATCTGGTCGCGTTCGAGCCACGCACCGGCACCCTGTTCGCCGGCGGGCTGCTGTCGGTCGGCGCCACCCCGCTGGCGACGTGCGGTTCGATCCCCGGCTGGCTGACCGCGCTGGACTGGCTGGACAAGGTGTTCCCGGATGTACGCACGTTCGTTCCCGGGCACGGTGAGCTACGGCATCCGGGCAGCTTCCCCATCGCCGTGCAGCGCACTTATCTGCACTGGCTGCTCGACGCGACCGCATCGAGCAGCACACCGGATTTCGCCCGGCTGGCCACCATCGCCCGCCGTCGCTGGCCCACCTGGAGCCTGCCCGAACGCCACCTCGGCAACCTGCTGCGCGCGCACGCCGACCAGCACGGCCACCCCCTGTCCCCTCATGACGCGATGCACGCGATCAGCGACGAAGCCGGCGGCAAGATCAATCTGGACGAGCGGCTCGGCCGCTGAAGCAGCATTCGCTGCGAGGCGGATTCAAGGCCTGCTCAGGTGAGCGCCGCAGGTGCGTCGACCAGTCAGGGCCCGAAGGACCCGCGCAGTGGCCAGGGATCCGGGTGGCCGGGTGAGCGCGAAGACCTCGGCCACGTGGTACGCCAGGACCGGATCGGTCATGGCGGCCGACAGCAAACGATCAAAGGTTCGGTGCGCGAAACGGGTCGTCCAGCCGCGCCGGCCACGAGTGTGCGGAAAGCGCCAGTCCTCGGTGCTGGACAGGGTCCAGGCGGATCTGACGGTGCGGGCGAGATCGCGGCGGATGCCCGTCGGTTGATCCGCGGTGAATGCCTGCCGGAGGGTGAGTGCCTGGTTGATCGCGACCGACATTCTTTGTCCGTAAATGGGATTGAGTGTGCAGAGCACGTCACCGAGCACGATCAGGCCTTCGGGCCGGCGGGGCCAGTGGTCGAACCGGTTCCAGCGGCTGGTTCCCGGGTAGAACGTGCGGACCGGACCGGTAGGGTTGCCGCAGAGGGCTTCGGCCAGGGCGGGGTGGCGTAGCCGGGTGCCTGGGTGAACTCGGCGACAGTGCGCGGCGCGGTGTGGGGGCGCATGGCGCCGATTCCGGCCTGACGGTCACGGTTTTCGGTGGGGACGAGGATGCCGAAGATCAACTCCGCCAGGGGTGCGGCCTGCAGGTTGAGCACTTGGCCGACGGGTTCCCGGCCCGGTGGGTAAGTGCAGGCGGCGTAGCTGACGCCCGCGTCGATCCACTGCGCTGCGGGGCCGCCAGTCGTCGGCGCCGATCAGGTTCGCGATCACCGGCGCGATCGCGTACCGGGTGCCGTGCTTGACGAGCAGGCCGAGCGAGGTGGTCCCCAGCAGCAGGACGTCCACCGCCCGGCCGGCCAGGCCCAGCTGCTGTTTGATGTCCGCGCGGTCCAGCGAACGGTCCGGGCCGATCAGTTCGAACAGGCCGAGTTCGCAGGACGCCTGCAGATACTGAAATGCCGCGTGCCCCATCAGCAGCAACGCCAGCCCGTCCGTCGTCAGCGCCGGCCGGTAGTCGTTACCGCTTATCGGGACTTCATCGTCAACCTGCCGAGCGGCAAGATCGGAGAATGTGTCCATGAGGTGACCCCCTCCAGTAAGATCACACAACAAATCCGGCCCGGAATCAGCCTGACGGGACGTGCTACACCCGAGACTTAGTGCTTACGGTCCACCACGGCACCATTGGCGCCGACTGCGTCAAAGTGGACGATGTGCGCACCCTGGAAGCCGACGTCTCGCGACCAGGTCACGTATTCCGATTTCGAATAGTTTCTGCCACCCACGGTTTCGACGATCATGTTCATGCCCATCAGTGCCGCCGCGGCCGGCCCCGTACGTTGCGCATTGAGCAACCATTCGACGATGAGAATGACGCCGCCCGGTTCCAGCGCCTCCCGGCATTTCCGGAGCAAGGCCCGCCCGGTGATCTCATCCCAGTCGTGCAGAATCATGCTGAGCAACACGACATCATGCCCGTTCGGCAGTGTGTCATCGGTTAGGAAGATCGACTCCTGCTCGTCGGGACCCGAGGTCAGCGGACGATTATCCCGCAACGCGCAGACCAGGCCATGCCAGGCGGGATACTCCCGGTGATCGAGGAAACGTACGTAACCCCCGAAATAGCAGGGCCGCCCGGACACCAGGAATTCCTCCGCCACTGCGGAATTACCGTAACCGGCACAGTTCCTGTCCAGCAGGCCCAGCGACGCACATGCAGCCAGGAGCACATCCGAGGGCCGCTCGTGAATACCCAGCTCGGTGGCGATCTCCGAAACGGTGACCCGCCGCCCGTCTCGCAGCCGGGTGAACAGATCGATCTCCACCGCGGCGGCGAACGTCTTGAACGCCCAAAACGCACTGGCAAGCTGCATCAATGGGCCGGAATCCGTAGTCTTGATCGTCATCATGGCTCCTTTCCCGCAGGGGCCGAGTGCCGATGATCGACCACTGCGAAGATCAGCCGCGAAGCCCGGCCATCCGGGCCACGATCCCGTTCATCTCATGCTGTCGATGATGTCCCCGGGACGCGGCAAAGCGCTAGGCAGCATCCCGGTGATATTTCGGCCGACAGGAATTTCCGACGGAATAAGACCTGCTCACGCCGCCCGCACCCACGGTTCCCTTGAGCATGAACGGAGAGACCGAATGGTCGGTATCAAGACGGTGCGGGTCTGCCCGCCTGGGCGGGGCCGTTGGCGGCCTCGGCCATCTGCCGAGCGACCGGCCCGACCATCGAACGCACTGGCGGCGCGGCGATGCACTGCGCACGCTCCACCGAAAGCGACGTGCACTACTCGACCACGCTGAAGCGGCCGGCCACCGCGCAACGAGCCCGGCTGCCGAACCCGCAATACCATCGCCGCCCACTTCTCGACCGAATCCGCGGCGGTCCGTCACGCGCACGCTTCGGCGATGGAAGAAGCAGCCTTCCGCCGGCTCACCGGCCCGGCGGGGACAAGCGAAGCACTCCGGCCACCCGACGGTCCGCAGTGGACACCGTCAAGGTCCGGAATGGACCTTCGGCGGTCCACTTCGCACACTACTGCCCGGCGTCGCTCGCAAGTGGACCGAGCCGGTAAACGAACGGACCGGACGGCGCCCCCACCCCTGGGCGCCATCCGGTCCGGACGGGATTTCAGGACTTCTTGCGAGCGCCCCGCTTGCGCGCCGGCTTGGCGGGCGGTTCCTCCACCGTCTCCTCGCGCTCTTCGTAAGCACGCACGATCTCCGCGGGCAGGCGCCCGCGGTCGGAGACCTGGTAACCGTTGGCCTCAGCCCATTCCCGCATAGTGCGGTTGCGTTCGCGGTCGGCCGCGGTGGCCGCCGGCCGCGGTGCGGCACCGGCGGCGATGCGGACCTTGCGGCCGCCGGTCCGGCGGGAGACGGCAACATAACGGGCCAGCTCGTCGCGCAATGCGGCGGCATTGTCCTCGGACAGGTCGATCTCGTAGTTCACGCCGTCGAGACTGAACGGGACCGTCTGTTCGGCAATGCTGCCGTCGATGTCGTCCACCATCTCGACATGAACCTTCTGCGCCATGGTTCGCGTTCCTTCACCTTCTACAGGATGTGCCTTCGATAAGCCTATCGTGTCGACAGAGGACTCGCGCTCTCCGACTCCCATTCCGGTCTGGACAGTCGCAAGTTAGCGTCGCTCACTTGCTCCTCTCCGGCCGATTTTCCGGCAGCCGGAGGGAAGGTGGGACGCGCTCCGACCCTCCTTCCCCGCGACGCGTGGAGCTGCCGGTAACCGATTTCTGCCCCCGCGCCGAAGGCGGTCGCCGACGTGTGACATTCGCCCGTCACGACGTGCGGTGCGGCGGGTCAGTCCAGATCGGACGCAACACGCCGTTTCGACACACCGGCGCCCCCAGGGCTCGATTCGCGCACCGGGGGCGGGAATCGCGAAGGCCGCCGGGGCGAGCCCGGCGGCCTTCGGTGAGTGACGATCTGTTGACCCGGAGTCATCTCCGGCCCGGTTTTCCCGTTCAGTGGTTCACGAGCGCGCCCGTCTTCGGGTCCATCGGCAGCTTGTCCGCCTGCGGCCGCCAGAACCCGAACATATTCCACAACCCGCCGGCCCGGTTGTCGAACGAGGAATCGCCGATTCGCCCGGCGAACCAGTTGTCCTCGATGAACCGCAGCACCGAGGTCTGGTCGGTCCGGGTGTGGTCGACGTAGTTCACCTTGCTGTAGGGCGAGATGACCATCAGCGGCAGCCGCGGGCCGTACCCGCAGCGGTCGGCGTAACCGCCGAGGCTCGCCGGCTTTCCGGTGCACACGGCCTGGTCCTGCGCCGCGTCCTGGGAACCGTTGATGACGGCCGGGCTCTGGTGGTCGTACCAGCCGTCGGAATCGTCGTAGGCGAGCACGATCGCGGTGGAGCGCCATTCCGGGGACTGCTGGATCTTGTTGATCTCCCCGACCACGAACTGCTGCTCGTCCAGCGGATCGGAATAGCCGGCGTGCGCGTCCTGGTACTCCGGCGCCTTGAGGAAGCTGACCGCGGGCATCGAACCGGCCTGCAGCGAGTCGTTGAAGTCGCTCATGTCGTACTGGTGGTTGGCCTGGTCGGACTGGCCGATCGCCTGCACCGAGGACGGCGGCAGGTGATGCGGGTTCGCGGTGGACTGGTAGTACTGGAACGGCTCGTGGTGCGGGCTGTAGTCCACCGAGGACTGATTGCCCACGTTGGCGTGCTTCTGGCCGCAGACCGCGTAGCCGTTGGCGGTGCCGGTCGGGCGGAAGCCGCCCTGGAACCAGCCCCAGGTGACCCGGCGCTGGTTGAGCAGGTCACCGACGTTGCGCCCGTGCATCGCGCCGAGGTTCTCGGTCGCGGTGTGGTTCTTGTCCGAGCAGTCGTCCCACGCCGGGTCCGGGTCGTTGATCACCGTGCCGACACCGTTGGCGTCGGGCGACTGGGTCACATAGGAATCCGAGGCCGGCTCGTGCGAGACCGAGTCGACGGCCTGCATCCCGTGCGTCTGCCCGGAGATCAGGTTGATCGCGCCCGGGGTGGAAGGGCCGAAGGTGGTGTTGACGGAATTGTCGCTCAGCGCGTAGTGCTGCGCGTAGTTCCACATTCCGGTCACGGTGTTGCCGTCGTAGTAGTCCATGACCAGACCCGGTGCACCGAACAGCACCGGCTGCCCGGTGCACTTGTCGGTCTCGGTCTTCTCCACGAACTTGTCCATCTTGCCGCCGTTGAAGGCGGCCTGCTCCGCACCGTAATTGTGGTTCTGGTCGCAGGTCAGCGCCTGATCCGGGCCGAGCCGTTTCGGGTCGTAGGCGTTCGGGTTCTTGGTCAGCAGCGACTTGTCCAGGCCGTTGACCTTCGGGGTGTGCTTCGCGGCCTGGAACGGGGTGCCGTTCTCGTTGGTCGCGTTGGGGTAGGTGCCGAAGTAGTGATCGAAGGAGATGTTCTCGCCGAAGATCACCACCACGTGCTTGATAGGGGTGAGGGTGGGCAGCCACGACGCGGGCAGCGGGTGGCTCGGCTGGGCGTCCGCCGACGTGGCGGCCGAGCCGGTGGCGATAGCCAGCATCGCCGCCGAGGCCAGCGCGCCGGCCCCGAACAGCCGCCGCGTCCGGCGGCGCCGTCTGCCGATTGCTGTGTCCACTGGGGATCCTCCTGGGTTGGTTACCTCGTGGTGGGAACTCGCGGTGGGCGCGCTCACTGCAGCAGCGCCCGGCCGAAGTGGTCTCGGCCGTCGGTGACCCCTGGCAGCGCGAAGAAGTAACCGCCGCCGAACGGGGAGAGGTAATCGACCAGTGGCTCGTCCACCAGCCGCTGCTGGGTCGCCTCGAACTGGCGCTCGAGGTCCTGCTGGTAGCAGGCGAAGACCAGGCCCATGTCCAGGTTGCCGTTGGTGTCCACCCCGCGGTCGTAGTTCACCGAACGCCGCAGGATCCGGCTGGCGTCGGTGGCCGGGGTGCGGGGATTGGCCTTGCGGATGTGGCTGGTGAGCGGGATGACCGTGCCGATCGGATCGTCGGCGTACCGCGGGGTGTCCTGTTCGGACGTTCCGTCCAGCGGCGCACCGGTGTCCCGGCGGCGGCCGAACATGTTCTCCTGCTCGGTCAGCGACACCCGGTCCCAGAATTCGACGAGCATCCGGATCAGCCGGATCACCTGGTAGCTGCCGCCGGTGGTCCAGCCGGGCTCGCCGCCTCCGGACACCCAGACCAGCCGGTCCAGTTCGTCATCGACCGGGTTGGCGATGCCGTCCTTGAATCCCATCAGGTTGCGCGGGGTGCCGGACGGGCGCGACGGGGAGGCGAACCCGTTGATCTTCCAGCGCAGCTGCATCCCGCCTCGCGTCGCGCGGGTGAGGTCACGCAGCGCGTGCAGCACCGTGTCGGTGGTGCCGGCGGACAAGGTCAGCGAGAGATCCCCGTGGCACTGCGCGGAGTCGAGCGCGTCGTTGGGGAACATGGTCATCGGCTTGAGCTTCTTCGGCTTGCGTCCGGCAAGGCCGTAGCGATCGTCGAACAGCGACGCACCGACGCCGACGATCACGCCGAGGTCGCTTGGGGGCACAACCGGCCCGAGCACTCCGGAGTCCGCTGGTGGCGCGGTGATCCCGAGCACGGCCGGTGCACCACCCGCGGTGAGGAATCGGGCACGTTCGGTGATCTCGCGCAGCAGTTCGGTCAACTCCGCGCGGTTCTCGGCAACAACGTCGAACGAGGCCACAATGGACTGTGCGGGTGGCCGGCGCAGGATCGCCGCCTGCCGCGGACCGTGGAACGGCACCGCACCGGATTCCCCGGCGGACGCGGCCCCGCTCGCCGCCGCCCCTACCCCGGCGGCCGCGGTCAGCCCGGCGCCGACCACCGTGCGGCGCAGGAAACTGCGACGGGAGGACTCGGTGGTCACGAGATCCTCCTCGGCTCGGCGATGGCGGCGATCGGCGCGAGCTGTTCGGCCAGCTCGCTCACGTCGCCGTTGATCTTCTGGCGCTGTGGCGCGGTAAGCCCGCTGACCGGCGTCCACGAACCGTCCACGCGGCGCGCGCCGTCGAGCGTCTTCCCGGTGCGCTTCATCCAGCTGTCCACCGTGGACAGCCGGGGGTAGCGCGGGGCGAGCACCGGGCGCAGTACGTCGAGCACGGCCTGGACGCCGTCCACATTGGCCCGCGCGGTGGCGAGGGTGGTGCCGCTGCCGTAATCGGTGCGGGCGGTGAGTTCGAACTGCAGGGCGTTCTCCACGATCTCGTGTGCGCGCAGCCCGAGGTCGCGGGGGTCGACCTGGCTGTCCGGAAAGGACTTTCGAAGGCTCCGCACGGCACTGTCCAGCCGGTCCGCGACCGCACGCAGTGCGGCCAGGTCCTGGTTGTGCCACAGGCCGTATTCGAGGCGGTGGAACCCGGTGAAGCCCGGGTCGGCCACGCCGCCGGGCAGGCCGTCGGTGGTGCCGTTGATCGCGCTGTCCGAATCGCCGAAGGCGTTGTAGGCGGCGCCGAGGCGTTCGTAGGTCAGGTGCGCGGTCAGCCAGGCGGACTCGCTCGCCGCCCGGTCGCCGCCGTGCACCGCGTCCGTCAGCTTCGTCACGCCGGCGACGAGTTGGTCCAGCCCGGCGGTCACGTGCGCCTGATAGTTCTTGAGCGGTGCGAGAAGATCGTTCTGGGTGACCGGCGCGACGCCCGGGCCACGGTCCGCGCCGCCACTCACGGTCACCGTCGGTCCGACGATCGCGGCCGAGTCCTCGGGCAGGCAGCGAAACGCGTAGCTGCCGTTGCCGAGCGTCACCGGCAGCGGCCGGGTGGTACCGGTCCCGAGGCCCTCCACCTCGCCGTAGATCACCCCGGTGGCCGGGTCGATCAGATCCACCTCGGCGGTCACCGTCCCGGTGTTGCGCAGGTGGAAGGTCTGCGCACCGGCACGCGGATCGGTCCAGCCGCGGCCACAGGCCGACCTGGAGATCTGGATCTCCGGATCCCGCGCGGACGCCCCGTCCGGCCACACCGCGAAACCGATCACCACCGCGGCGGCGAGCACCGCCACCCCGGCGGAGGACACCACCCAACGGGTACGCACAGACCCGGGCACGCCACTCTCCTGCACCTCGTTCGGACTACCGGTGGGGAATTATGCGGGCGGAAAGTACAGAAAATCCGGCCGAGCCCGGCCCCCGACCGGGAATTCACCAGGACTTCAACCGGAAACCGGTGAAAATCGGATATACCCACCAAACCGAATGCCCCTCGCACCCCAGGGTTCCGGCAAAGTCGGTGTAGAGGTCCGTGAAGGGACCCTTCACGGACTCTGAGTCTGTGAAGGGTCCCTTCACAGACCCGAAACCGGTCCGGCGCACCCTACGAGGTGGTCGCACACACCTCCGCATCGCCCACTGCCGGGTCCCCGACCAACTTTGCCGACACCCTGGACTCGCACCCATCGCCGCGGCCCCCTCCCGCGACCACTCACGGTGACCGGCCCGCTCCCGGTCGCGGGGTGATTTCCGTTCTGTGACAGGCGTTTCATCCGGTAACGTATTCCCGCGCACACCGAGGAAGGCCGGGGAATGACGACATTCGAAGCACGCTTTTCCACACTCACCACCGCCCATCTGACCGACGGCTGTATTCGTGCTCAGCTCGACGTACGATGCGCGCCCGCGGGCATGCACAGCGCAATACCGGGCGGGCGAATTGCCGGCCGCGTACTGCCCGCACGCCATGCGGGCAGCGTCGACATTTTCCTTGAAGCCATCACCACGGCGGAGCGCGGCGAAGTGCTGGTGGTCGACAACGGCGGGCGACGGGACGAGAGCTGCGTCGGCGACCTCGTGGCCGCCGAGGCCGCCGCGGCCGGGCTCAGCGGGGCCGTCATCTGGGGCCTGCACCGGGATACCGCGGACCTGCGGGAAATCGGGCTGCCGGTGTTCAGCCTCGGCTCGATCCCGACCGGCCCGCTGCACGCCACGCCCCGGCACCCGGACGCCCTGACCTCGGCGACCGTCGGCGAATGGACCGTGAACACCGGCGATCTGGTCTTCGGCGACGAAGACGGAGTGGTGTTCGTCCCCGCCGCGGAGGCCGAGAAGGTGTTCCAGGCCGCGGAATCCGTGCGTGACACCGAGCGGCAGCAGGCGGCACGCATCCGATCCGGAACGTCACTGCGGGAACAGGTCGGGTTCGCCGATTTCCTGCGTCGTCGCGAGGAAGACGCGTCCTGCACCTTCCGGCAGCACCTGCGAACGGTGGGCGGCGCAGTCGAAGAGTAAAGCCGCTTCAGCCCGGACCGGGGCTGGTTCGCGATTCCATTTCCGGACGCACCACGGAAATGCCAGCGACCACCCCGGTACCGCCGAGAATGGCGAGCGAAGCGCCGGAAAGAATCAGGAGGACGATCGGCGCGGAGAATGGCGAAATCCCGGCGAACGCTTCGAATCCGATCACCGCGGTGAACACGGCGTCAGCCGCGACCGCGTACCGCACCAAGCGTAACCGGCGGGGTTCCGGCAGCCCGCTGAACCGCAGCAGCCAGGCCAATACGGGCAGCACCAGAATCGCATGCATCGCGACCGCATGGAGCGGCTTGAGCGAACCTGCCGTGGTGTAGGCCAGTTCCGGGGCGCCGCTGCGCGCGGCGGTCACCCCGCGGGCGATCATCACCGCGCCGGTGGCGAGCGCGATCATGAACACCACCAGCCCGGCCCGGACCGCCAGCCGCATACTCGGCGCGAGGTCACCGGGGCGGCGGAACGCCATCGCGGTGAATCCGAGCGCGGTCAGCACGAGCACCGCGCCACCGCCCGCGAGGCTCATGGAAACCGCGGTGTCGAAACCGGTTTCGAAGTTGAAGTGGGACGGAACGCCACGCCGCGCCTGCATCGTCACCAGCGTCACCTCGACCACCGAGGCCAGGAGAAAGGCGCCGAGCAGCAAGGTCCGGACGCCGTTGCGCATCCGGAGACGGCTGGTCACCCAGGCGAGCGTTGCCAGGGTGAGACCAAAGGACAATCCGAACGTGACCGCCTTGCGCAGGGACAACGGGCCGAGCCAGGAACCGCCGGAAACCAGCAGCACCACAGCGTTCACCACACCGCTGATGACCAGCACCGCGCCGACCGCGTACGCCAGCCGTTCGATGCGGCGGCTGCCGGACCAGCTGTGGCGAAGCGCCGTCAAGGGAGTCGAAGCCATGCCGATGAGTGTGTGCGGACGAGACACGCGCGTCGTCCGCCCGGTGACGGCACCCGTGTACGCAAATTTACGTACACCGGACGTAAATGCCCGGCACCGTAAAGGAACCTTGGCGATTCTTGACCAATCGATGACGAATTGCGCCGCTGCCGCCACTCTCCGGACGGATGCAGTCCGCGCCGCGGAGTTCTACTCTGAACTCATGTACATCGCACTGCTGTCCTACACAGCACCCCGTAACGAAGTCGACTACACACTGGCAGAACACGCGGAGTGGTTGCGCGCGCAGTTCAGTCATGGATTATTCCTGGTTTCCGGAAACGGGCGCGAGGACGCCGATCAGGTCATCCTCACCCGCCCCTGCCTGCGCGGCAAGCTGGACGCGGTGCTCGCCACCGATCCACTCGTCCTGCAACGGCTGGCCCGATACCGGGTGATCGAATTCTCCGCCACCCGCACCGCGGGCGGCTTCCACACGATCAACGAGGCACTCGCCTCCTGACACCCCGAGGAAGACGCCCGGAAGCAGGTGGCCTCCGGCTCGCCGGCAGTCCTGCCGCCCGCCACCTGCCGGACGCGACCCGGCCGCGCACGCCCGCCTATCATCAGGCGAGACCGACGTCCGGTACGGGAGAATTCCATGCAGACCCCCGACCTCGTGTTCCGAGGCCGCCGCCGCACCAGTGACCGCGCCCTGGTGATGGCCATCGTGAACCGCACCCCCGATTCCTTCTACGACCACGGTGCCACCTTCGAGGAGCAGCTCGCCCAGGACGCGATCCACCGGGCGGTGACCGAGGGTGCCGATGTGATCGACATCGGCGGGGTGCCGGCCAGTGCGGGCCCGGAGGTGACCGTCACCGAGGAGATCAGCCGGGTCGTTCCGACCGTGGCCTGGGCCCGCGAGCACTTCCCGGACCTGGTGATCAGCGTCGACACCTACCGCGCCGAGGTCGCCGACGCGGTCTGCCGCGCCGGCGCGGACCTGATCAACGACAACTGGGCCGCGTACGAGCCGGAGATCCTCGACGTGGCCGCCGAGCACCGCGCGGGCTACATCTGCGCGCACACCAACGGCCTCGAACCCCGCGTCGAGCTGCCCCGCCCGGAGTACGACGACGTGGTGGCCGCAGTGGTCGACGCCACGACCACGCTGGCCGAGCGAGCCGTGGCCGCGGGCGTCCCCCGCGAGGGCGTGATGATCGACCCCTGCATCGACTTCGGGAAGAACACCTACCAATCGCTGGAAGTGCTGCGCAACGTGCGAGCGCTGGTCGATACCGGCTGGCCGGTGCTGATGGCGATGTCGAACAAGGGCGTCGTCGGCGAAACCCTCGACCTGCCGCTGGGCGAGCGGGTCACCGGCACGCTGGCCGCGACCGCGGTGGCCGCGCTGCACGGCGCGGCGATGTTCCGCGCACACCAGGTGAAGGAAACCCGGCAGGTGACCGAGATGGTGGCCAGCATCGCCGGCACGCGGCCGCCGTCGAAGGCGGTGCGGCTGCTGTGATCGAGGTCTTCCCCGGCCGGCGGGAACTCACCGGGGCCGACGTCGAGCAGCTCTACGCCTACCCGGAGGGCGAACGCTGGCTGGCGGTGAACTTCGTCTCCAGCGCGGACGGCGGCATCACCGTGCAGGGCCGCTCCCGCGCGTTGTCCACCCCGGCGGACCGGGTGGTGTACCGGCTCGGCAACGACCTCGCCGACGTGGTCCTGCTCGGCGCGGGCACGGCGGTCGCCGAGGAATTCGACGGCTTCCGTCCGGACGAACAGGCCGCGGAACGTCGTCGGCGGCACGGGCTGTCCCCCGTCCCGCCGATCGCGGTGGTCAGCACCGGCCGCTCCCTGCCGCCGGGCGCGCCCGTGCTGACCAGGCCGCTCGTGCCGACGATCGTGCTGACCAGCGCGGCCACCGATCCGGACCTGCGCGCGGCGTGGACGGCGGCGGGCGCGGAGGTGATCGTCGCCGGTGCCGGGGAACCGGAGCTCCACGACGCCGCGGACCGGCAGACGAGCGTCACCGAACCGCGACCACCGCCCCGCGCCGGCGACGTCGACCTGACCGCCGCACTCGCCGCGCTGACGGCACGGGGCCTGCACCGCATCGACTGCGAGGGCGGGCCGCATCTGTTCGCCGCGCTGCTGGCCGCCGGGCTGGTCGACGAGCTGCGGCTGACACTGTCGCCGATGCTGGTGGCCGGGGACGCCCCGCGGGTCGCGATGGGCGTGCCGATCGAGCCGAAGCACCTGGACCTGCAATCGATGCTGATCGAGGACGGCTCCGTGCTGCTGCGGTATCTGGTGCGCTGAGCCCGCTTCGTACGCAAGGAACTCAGCCCAGATCCGCCACCGTCCGCTCGGCCCGTTCGAAGGCGGCACGCGCCGTCGCCAGCTCCTCGGCAACCCGCGCGACCCGGGTTTCCGCGTCGGCGAGCCGGTGCCGCAAGACGGTCACCAGGGCATCCGCCTCCTCGGCCGCCTGCTCGGCACGCACCAGCTCGCGTTCCGCGGCCGCGTGGGCCTGACGAGCCGCCTGCTGCTCCTTTTTGGATGGTCCGAGAGGCGCAATATCCTTGACCGGCAAGGAAAGCCAGTTATCCACGTCCGCATGCGCGGTCGAGGTCAGCCGACCGGCCAAGACGAGCCGGGCCACGTCCGGATCGGCGACGACCGCCTCCAGTGTCTCTTCCACCGCGCGGGCCACGGCATCGCTGAGCCCACTCGTCTCGCCGGCAAGCTCGCGGATCAGCTCCGCCCGGCGGTGTGCCAGCTCGCGCAACTGGGTTCCGGCCAGCTGCTCGTGGGCTTCCCGCAGCTGCCGGCCGAGATCGGCCAGCTCACGTAGCGGAGCGGAATCCGCACGGGCGAGCCGGTTCACGAAAGCCGCGGCGGCGGTCGGCTTGCGCAGGCCGCGGATGCGCCGGGCGAGATCCGCATCGCCGGCCGCGCGAGCGGCAGCGGTGCGTTCCGCGACGAACTCGGCCGGGTCGACGGAGTACAACCGGTCGGCGACGGCGTCGAAATCGGCAGTGCCCACGTCTACCACGGAACCACACATGTAGTCCTGATGCGACACAACGCGTACCGTGGACGCTCATCACGGGTCGGAACAGGACGGTGCCATATGACGTCTCCGGGACAGCTCGCCCTGGCAACCAGCCCGCTGATCGCCGGTGCGCTGCAAGCACTCCAGCGCACGACCGGGCTGCCGGTCGCGATGGGAGGCCCGGTCACCGCCGGGTCACGCGCGCTCGTGATCGACCAGTTACGCGGCACGGCGACCCGTTCGCTGCAGCATCTGCGGGTGGACACCGGGGCCGGGCTCGGCGGCAAGGCCGTGGCTCTGGCACGGCCGTCCACAGTGAGCGATTACCTCAATGCACAAGGCATCACGCACAAGTACGACCGCGCGGTGGCGCCGGAACAGCTGCGCGCGATCGTCGCACTGCCGATCCGCGTCGGCAAGACCACCCGGGCGGTGCTGTACGCGGCGACCCGCGAGTCCATCGCGTTCGGTGATCGTGTGCTGCGTGCCGCCGGGTCCGTGGCCACCCGGCTGGAGCGCGACATCGAAGTGGAGGAAGAGGTCCGGCGCCGGCTGGCCGGGCCGCCCGCACCCATCCCCCGCGACCAGGCCGACCTGCGCGCGGAGTTGCTCGCGATAGCCGGATCCCTCCAGGACGAGGCGGCGCGGGCGCAGTTGCTCGCGGTGTGCGAGCGACTCCACCCCGTACCCGTCCCGACGGGCGGGCCGCTGACTCCGCGCGAGGTGGACGTGCTGCGGCTGGCCGGCGAGGGCTGCACCAACGACGAGATCGCCGACCGGCTGGGCCTGCTGCCCAACACCGTCAAGTCCTATCTCAAGCACGCGATGCGCAAGCTCGGCGCCGCCAACCGGGTCCAGGCGGCGAACCGCGCACGGGCCGCGGGCCTGCTGCGCTGAGCACCCACTTTGTGGGGTGGCCGCTCCCCGGCGGCCGAGCCATCATCTCGGCACGGGCAGCGGTGCCCGGTGAAGCGAAGGGAACGGCACGTGTTCTACGACCTCGGTGTCCGCGATTTCCTCGACCGTGCGGAGACGGTGTACCCGGACCGGGTGGCCGTGGTGGACGAGCCCGGCCAGCCCGCCCCGTCGTGGGGTTCGGTCACCTACCGCGAGCTGGCCCGGCGCGCCCGCGCGCAGGCGGCGAACCTGGACGCGCTCGGCGTGCCCGTGGGCGGCCGGGTTGCCATCGTGTCGCACAACTCGGCGCGGCTGCTCACCTCGTTCTTCGGGGTGTCCGGCTGGGGACGGGTGCTGGTGCCGGTGAACTTCCGGCTCGCGCCCGCCGAGGTGCGCTACATCGTGGAGCACTCCGGTGCCGAGGTGGTGATCCTGGACCCGGACCTGAAAGCGTTGCGGGACATCGTTTCCGCCAAGCATGTGTTCGTACTCGGCGAAGACGACGAGAAGGTCTGGGGCGGCGACGGCGAACCACGCCCGTGGGCCGGGGACGAATCGGCCACCGCGACGCTCAACTACACCTCCGGCACCACCGCGCGGCCGAAGGGCGTGCAGCTCACACACCGCAATCTTTGGCTCAACGCAGTGACTTTCGGGCTGCACACCACGCTGAGCGACAACGACGTGCTCCTGCACACCCTGCCGATGTTCCACGCGAACGGCTGGGGCATGCCGTACGCGCTCACCGGTCTCGGCGGGAAGCACATCGTGTTGCGCAAAGTGGACGGTACGGAAATCCTGCGCCGCATCGAGGAACACGGCGTGACGATCATGTGCGCCGCGCCCGCGGTCGTCACCGCCGCGCTGGACGGGGCGGCGAAGTGGGACGGGGAGATCCCCGGCCGGGACCGGGTACGCATCGTCGTCGCCGGCGCGCCACCGCCGACCCGCACGATCGAACGGGTGCGTGCGGAACTCGGCTGGGAGTTCATCCAGATCTACGGCCTCACCGAGACCGCGCCGCTGCTGACGGTCAACCGATTCCGCAGCGAATGGGCCGAACTCGATCCGCACGAGCAGGCGAAACTGCTCGGCCGCGCGGGCACCCCGGCCCTCGGCGTGCGCCTCGCGATCGACACCGACGGCGAGGTACTGGCCCAGTCGAACACGAACCTCGACGGCTACTGGGACAACCCGGAGGAGACCGCCCGGGTCCAGGAAGGCGGCTGGTTCCACACCGGCGACGGCGGCCGGTTCGACGAGGGGTACCTGACCATCGCCGACCGCAAGAAGGACGTGATCATCACCGGCGGCGAGAACGTGTCGTCGATCGAGGTGGAAGACGCGCTCAGCTCGCACCCCGCGGTGCGCGAGGCCGCGGTGATCGGCATTCCGGACGAGAAGTGGGGCGAGCTGGTCACCGCGCTGGTGGTCAGCGAGGACGCGACCGTCACCGCGGAACAGCTGATCACGCACTGCCGGGACTATCTGGCCGGGTACAAATGCCCGAAGCGGGTGGAGTTCCTCACCGAGCTGCCCCGTACCGCGACCGGCAAGATCCAGAAGTTCAAGCTGCGCGCCCCCTACTGGACCGATCAAGACCGCCAGGTCCACTGAAGCACCCAAAGGCTGTGAAGGCCACCTTCACGGACTCTGCGTCCAGGGTGTCGGCAAAGTTGGTCGGGGACCCGGCAGTGGGCGATGCGGAGGTGTGTGCGACCACCTCGTAGCGTGCGCCGGACCGGTTTCGGATCTGTGAAGGGACCCTTCACAGACTCAGGAGGCTGTTGCGTTTTCGGTTTGGCTGGTTGGTGGCGGTTGTGGTTGGGGGGTTGTGATGGTTGGGCGGGGCCGCGGGCCCTGCCCATCACGTTGTCTGGGTGGTGGTGTGGGTGTGGGTGAACATG
>NZ_QZFV01000115.1:0-33900 GCF_003600245.1 Amycolatopsis panacis | reverse complement strand
CTCAGGGTGTCGGCAAAGTTGGTCGGGGACCCGGCAGTGGGCGATGCGGAGGTGTGTGCGACCACCTCGTGGCGTGCGCCGGACCGGTTTCGGGTCTGTGAAGGGACCCTTCACAGACTCAGAGTCCGTGAAGGGTCCCCTCACGGACCTCTACACCGACTTTGCCGGAACCCTGGGGGAGGGCCTGCGCGAACTCGTTGCTGCGCACGAAACTCAGGGCGAAACGTAAATTCGATGATCCTCAGCGTTAGCGGTCACGTCAGTTCCCGGTACGGTGGCCGACATGTGATGTCCACCGCTCGTGGATAATCTCGGAATTACCCTGGCCGAGTCGGCGAAGGGTGAAATCGGTCACTGGGATATCGGGGCGAAGTTCGGAATTCCTTCTCGAATTCGGTGAAAGTGACCCTGCGTGCGCTGATGATGCCGACCGATTTGCGTCGGATCTGGAAGGATTTTATCTCGATATGCCCATGAGTGACGCCTTCTGGCAGCGTCTTGTTCCGGTACTTCCGCGAGTTGCGGAGCATTTCGGCACACCGTTCCACATCTACGACGTGCAGGGCGTCCGCGACACCGCCGAGGGCGTCAACCAAGCGTTTCGCGGCCTGGACTTCCGGGAGTACTTCGCCGTCAAGGCGCAGCCGAACCCCCGGATCCTGCGCATCCTCGCAGACCACGGCTTCGGCTTCGACTGCAGTTCGATCGCCGAGCTGGTGGCCGCCCGGGCGGCCGGCGCGGTGGGTGACGACATCTCCTTCACCTCGAACAACACCAGCTCGGAGGAGCTGGTCGCCGCGCTCGCCGCGGACGCGATCATCACCGTCGACGACGAGACTGTCGTCGACAAGCTCGTGGCCATGCGGGCGCGGCCACGATCGGTCTGCTTCCGAGTGCACCCGGGCCGCTCCGCGTCGGTGCAGAACATGCACCTCGGCGGAGCCGAGTCGTCGAAATTCGGCATCCGGATCGACCGCCTGCACGGCGTGGTGGCGAAGGCGCGGCAGCTCGGCGCGAACACCTACGGGCTGCACGTCATGCTGGGTTCGCACCTGAAGACACCGGACTCCTTTCTGCGCAATCTCGACCTGCTGCTCGACACCGCGCTCCGGCTTCGGGACGAGACCGGAGTGCGCATCGATTTCGTGAACCTCGGCGGCGGAATAGGAATTCCTTACCGGCTGGAGGAGCAGGAGTTCGACCTCGCCGGGCTGGCGGCCGGAGTCCGGGACCGGGTGACGACCTTCGCCCGTGACCACGCGTGGCACCTGCGGGTTCTGTTCGAATCCGGCAGGTATGTGACGGGTCCGCACGGAGTGCTGGTCACCCGCGTGCTCAACCGGATGACCAAATGGCGCGAGATCGTGGGCGTCGACTGCGGCATGAACGGTCTGATCCGCCCCGGAATGTACCCGGACGCCTACCATCATGTGTCCGTTTTGGACGGTGAGGGGCGCGAACTCGAGACGGTCGACGTCGTCGGCTCGATGTGCGAGAACAACGACAAACTCGCGATCCAGCGCGTCCTGCCGCGCACGGTCGAGGGTGACCTGCTGCTGGTGCACGATACGGGCGCCCATGCGTTGTCGCAGACCTACACCTACGGGGGGCGGCTGCGCCCGCAGGAGTTGCTGCTGCATCCGGACGGGGACGTGGAACGCATTCGCCGGGCCGAGACCGTCGAGGACTACTTCGCAACCCTCCGTTGCGACGCGGACCGGCTTACGACGGCGGTAGTGCTGCGGTGACCCGTCGCGTCAGCGCTCGGTGATGATGACCCCGGGGCCGGCCGAGGCCGGGACCAGCACCAGGTCGAGTGTTGTCGGGTCGGTCTGCGACCACCGCATCACCGAACGGACGCCGGCGGTGACGCCGAGCGGGCGGTCCGGATCCGGTCCGCGGCCGGTGAGCCGGCGATTCGGGATGCCGACGATCCGCACCGGGGCGCGGGGATCCAGCTTGTCCTGGGCGTCGAGCCACGGCACCGTGGGAGCGGCGCCCGCATCGATCACCGGACGCTGCGGCCCGGCCAGTACTACGTCGTATCGGTAGCGCGTCAGCTCGTTGTCGGGGCCCTGCTTGCACCGGATCTGGCAGCGCAGCCCGAGGCGTCTGGCCGTGGTCGCGAACCATTCCGGTGCGACGAACAGCTCACGGTCGGTGGCCAGCACGCGCGCCGCCGCGGGCGCGAGGTCGTTCGCGTCGGCCCCGCGGGCGCGGGCCACGTCCTTCGCGAAATGTTCGCGCAGGGGTTCGCAGCGGACGTCCCCCACGAGGACGGCTCCGGTGGGTCCTGCCAGCTCGGCTGCCGTCGCCACCACGGCCGCGAGGTAGTCGAGGTCGGGGAAGTATTGCGCGACGGAGTTGAGGACGACGAGGTCGGCGGGGCCGGCCCGCAGGAGTCGCGCGCGCTCGTGCGCGGCGGTCACCTCAAGCTGGACCCGATCCGTGAGTTCGGGGCGATCGGCGTTCAGCCGGCGTTGCAGGATCTCGATTGCGGATGGCGAGAAGTCCGTGCCCGTGTAGTGCTGCACGTGCGGGGCGACGAGAGCCAGGAGCAGCCCGCCGCCGACGCCGATCTCGACCACCTGGCGCGGGGACAGCTCCAGGATGCGGGCGACGGTGGTATCGCGCCAGCTGCGCATGTCCGCTTCGGGGATCGGCGCACCGTCGTACGCCGAGTCCCAGCCGCGAAAATCGTCACCCAATCGCCCCCACGGCTCGCCGTCGAGGTAGAGGGTGTCGTAGACCTCGCGCCAGATCGCGACGTGTTCGAGTGCGGGCGCGGAGATCTCGCCCGCGCTGTCCGGGCCGGTCACACCACGCTGCGCAGCTCGCCGCGGCGCCGCACATCGGCGGTGACGCAGTGGAAACAGCCACCGAACCGCATGACGTTGCGGAACGGGATCGGCAGGATGTCGAACCCCCATCCGTCCAACATGTCCGCCAAGGCCGTCTCCTGCGCCTCCACCACCACCTGCGTCTCGCTCAGCATGAGCACATTCATTCCGACGGTGGGGCTGGACATGTACAACTCGAAATCGTCCGGAACTGCCGGCTCGGGTGCCACCCGCACGTCCCAGGCGTCGAGTACCGACGGTACATCCTTGACCTTATTCCGATTCAGCAGCAGTTTCCCCGGGGCGAGCGGTACGAAGGACGCGTCGATGTGCATCGGATAAGGATCGATCGTCTCGACGATATGCACGGTGTATTCCGGGTCGAGGTGCCGGGCCACCCACTCGATGCCGAGCCGGTTGGTGACGTGGCTGCGCTGGGCGAACAAGTCCGTGCCGCACCGGGTGAAATCGGCCGCGTCGAAGGTCGGCTCGACCTCGGTGGTCGCGTAGGACCCGGTGGCGAACGGCGTCTCCCGGTCGAAGCCGGCGTCAAAGGTGTCATCGTCGAGCAACGGCCTCGGCGCGGCGATCCACCGGGCGCCGCGCCGGAAGTAGTCGGTCAGCAGACGATGGTAGGCATCGGCCTCGAAATACCGGCTGCGCCATGCCATCGGCGACTCGATGATCATGTCTCCGACGACGAGCAGCAGATCGCGGGGCATCGCGCTGTAGAGCCCACCGGGGCTCGACCAGCGTGGTGTGCTGAAGCTTCGGGTGTGGTCCACCGGATCCGGCCGTGTCACGACGATCCCGCGAGAGGTGAGGAAACCGGCGAAGGCGTCCAGCTCGGCCTCGGCCGCCTCGGCGTGCGCACGCGGCCACGGCTGGCCCGCGCTGCGGGTGAACAGCTCGCGCGCGCTGGCCGGCACGCAGGACTCGACGGCCACGTCCCACTGCGGGACCGCTGCGCCGCGCATCGTCCCGACGATGACCTCCTCAAGCGGGTCCCACTCGGTGTAGGTGCTGACGGGGCCTGCTGGACGGGTCGTGTCAGGACGACTCCGGCGATCGACGGTCAATTCTTTTCCCAACCTCGGTGACTGTGGCCGATGGAAACCACTCCTCATGAATACAGCCCCTCTATTGGGCGAAAATCATGTGAAGTCGTGACATACGGTCATGTATTTGCCCGAGTTCTTCGGCCGTTCATCTCAATGGTCCCGATTGGTGACCTCGATCGTGGAGTTTGATCACTGTCGTGACAGTCCGTGCAATCAATGAAGGGCATAGATGACCGTCCACCCGACCGACGTGATCGACCTGATCACCGAGCAGGTCGAACGCAGTCCGGACGCGGCCGCCGTCGTCGAGGGCACCCGTGAGCTGACCTACGCGGAGCTGGCGGCGGAGGTCGAACTCGTGGCCGCCGACCTCGTGGCACGCGGGGTCCGGCCACGCGACCTCGTCGCCCTCGTGCTCCCGCGCGGGATCCGGGCTGTCGTGGCCATCCTGGCGGTGCTGCGGACCGGTGCCGGATACGTCCCGGTCGAGGTGAACGGGCCGGCAGCACGCATTCGTGCAGTGCTGGGCGAGGTGAACGCGCGCCTCGCCATCGTCGATGCGGGCACCCGTGATCTTCTCGACGGTGCCGTCGGCACCCTCGACCTCGCGGGCGTAGTGGGGTCCGCCGGTCCGGTATCCGGCGTCGGCGACACGAACAGCGCGGTACCCGGCGGCGCGACTGTGCTCGCCGAACGCCCGGCACCGCCGGCGACAGCGGACCCGGACGCGCCCGCCTACGTCATCTACACCTCCGGCTCCTCGGGCCGGCCGAAGGGCGTCGTCGTGCCCCGGCGCGCGGTCGCGTTCTTCTGCGCCGCCGCCCGCGGCCCGTACACCACGACCGCGGGCGACCGAGTCCTGCAGTTCGCCTCGCTCGGATTCGACGCGAGCGTCGAGGAAATCCTGCTGCCGCTGTCGGTCGGGGCGACGGTGGTGATCCGCGACGAGGAGATGCTGAGTCGCCCGGACCTGTTCCTGCGCCGCTGCGGTGAGTGGGGAATCACCGTCCTCACGCCGCCACCCGCTTACTGGCGGGAGATACTCGGTGTGCTGGAGCGGGGCGAAGCCACCCTGCCGCCTTCGGTACGGCAGATCGTGCTCGGTGGCGAGGCGGTGTACGCCGACGCCGTGCGCCGCTGGCGCCGGACGGTTGGGCCGCGCGTGCGGTTGATCAACTGCTACGGCCCGACCGAGACCACCGTCGTGGCGCTGGTGGCGGATCTGACCCACTACGAAGGTGACGACCCCGTACCGATCGGCGAGCCGCTGCCCGGCGTGCTGACCGAGATCCGGCCGGTACCCGGTGACTCCGGCGACAGGTCCGAGTGTGCCACCGGCGAGTTGTGGATCGGCGGTCCCGGGGTCACCGACGGCTACCTCGGCCGGCCCGACCTGACGGAGGAGCGCTTCCGTACCGAGCAGGGGCCTGCGGGCGAGCCGGTCCGCTGGTATCGGACCGGCGATGTTGTCTCCCGGGGACCGGACGGCCGTTTCGCCTACCTGCGTCGTCTCGACCGGCAGGTACAGGTCCGTGGGGTCCGCGTGGAGATCGGTGAGGTCGAGGCGGCGCTGCGGCTGGTCCCCGGGGTCGCCGACGCGGTCGTAGACGCCGTGCCCGACGCCGACACGGTCCGGCTTGAGGCCCACCTGATCGCGGACGGCGACCTGGCCCCCGACGAGCAGGCGGTGCGTGCCGACCTGACGGGCCGGCTGCCCGCCGCGATGGTTCCGGCCCGGATCCGATTCCACCGGCGGTTCCCCCGCACCGACCACGACAAGGTCGACCTCGTCGCGTTGCGCGGGGCCCCGGACACCACCTCTCTGGACACCGACGAAGCCGACCCCGCGGCCGCGATGTCGGCACTGTGGTCGCAGGTGCTCGACCGGCGGGCGATCGGGCCGGACGACGACCTGTTCGCCGCCGGCGCCGACTCGCTCGCCGCCGTGCGCATCCTCACCCGCTTGCGCACCGAGCACGGGGTCGAACTCACGTTGGCCGACCTGTTCGCCGCTGGCACCCCGGCCCGCACGGCAGAGCTGGTGGCCGCGTCGGCGCGGGTCGTTCCCGTCGAGTCGCCGCGCGCCGCGACGGGGACCTTCGAACTCGGTGGCCTGCAGCCCGACTACTGGCTCACCGACGTGATCGAGCCGGGCCTGCCCCGCTACCTGCTCGGTCTGCGCTACCACGTCGACCGATCCGTCGAGCCCACCGAGGTGGCTGCACTCCTCGCCGCGCTCGTGCGGCGCCACCCCGTGCTCGGAGCCCGGTTCCCCGAGCAGGACGGGCGGCCGGTGATGGTGGTGGACGGCACCGGCCGCATCCAGATCGGTGGCCCGGAGGTCGACCTACAGGAAGGCCCGGTCGCCCGCGCGGTCCACGACCCGCGGACCGGAGTGCTCACCCTGTTCGTCCACCACATCGTGTTCGACGGCTGGTCGGCCGGCGTCGTGGCTCGCGACCTGGGGTTGCTGATCGACGGCGCGACCCTGGAGCCGCCGGCCCGGGGCGTGACCGTCCCCGCGTACGCGGATTCCACCGCCCGCACATCCGATCGAGCCTACTGGCGGCAGCGCCTCGATGGTGTCGGCCCGGCCGTCGAGGTGCCAGCCGATCGGCCGCGCCCGCCGGAGCCCACGTTCGCCGCGCTGCGGGTCGAGCGGCAGCTTGATGCGACGACTGTCGGGCGATGGGACGCACTGGGCCGCGACCGTCGCGCCAGCCTGTTCGCCGTGGTTCTGACCGGCGTGCACGCCCTGTTGAGCAGGTGGACCGGACGGACCGATCCGGTGGTGCTCGCCCCGGTGGCCAATCGGGGCGGCACCGACCTGGAGAACGAGGTCGGCGCGTTGCTCAACACGCTCCCGCTGCGGGCCGACACGGGCGGTGACCCGTCCTTCGGCGAGCTGCTCGACCGGGTGGCCGGCGACATCGTCGCAGACCTGGACCACCAGCGTCTGCCGCTGGCCGAGATCCTCGCGGTGACCGAGCGACCGGTCACCCCGGGCGCCGGCAATCCCTTCAGCTCCGTGCTCCTCACTGTGCTCAACACGCCGCACGGCTACGACGGCCCGGTCCGGTACGTGGGCGACGTCGTGCCCGCTGCGCAGACCGTCGACCTCGCTTTTGCCCTCGACACGACCAGTGAGGGCCACGTCCTGACGCTCACCGCGCGCAGCGAGCTGTTCGACCGCGACCGCGTCGAGGGCATTCTCGACCAGCTCACGGTTCTTCTCGATGCCGCCGTTGCCGAGCCCGGCACCCCGTTGCACCGGCTGCCGTTGCTCTCACCGGACGCACGCACCCGGCTGCTCGACGCGGTCAACGGCCGGGCATCGGGGCGTGCGCCGCGGTTCCCGCTCGTCCAGCACTACCTGCAGGCGGTTGCCGCCGAGCGCCCGCACGCGCCGGCCCTGACCGTCGGCGACACCACGATCGACTACGCGCAGCTGGTGTCACGGGCCAACCGGCTCGCGCACCACCTGCACCGCAGAGCGGGTCGTCCGAGCGGCGGGGGAGACGCCCCGGTCGCGATCGCGTTGCCCCGCGGCGTCGACCTGTTCGTCGCCGTATGGGGTGTCCTCACGGCGGGCCGCGCCTACGTCGCGCTCGACCTCGACCACCCCGCGGGCCGGCTGGCCAAGGTGCTGGCCGACTCCGGTGCCGACGTCCTCGTCACCCGCGCCGATACCGCCGGTCCGGCCCTCGCGACGAGCGGGGTGGCCATCGAGACGGTCCTGCTCGATCGGGAAGCGGCAGCGATCACCGCACATCCCAGCGACCCACCTGACGTGGCCATCACCCCCGCCGACCCCGCCTACCTGGTGTACACGTCCGGATCGACGGGGGCGCCGAAGGCGGTGGTGGTGACCCACGACGGCCTGACCCACGCCGTCGAGATGTGGATGCAGCACTACGCCCTGGCACCGGACTGGACGTTTGCCCAGGTCGCCCCGGTGTCGTTCGATCTGTTCGTCGGCGAGACCGTGCGCGCCCACACCGCGGGCGGGCGGCTGGTGGTCGTCCCGAAGGAGACCGCACTGGACCCGCCGGTCTTCGCGGAGTTCCTGCGCCGGGAGCGGGTGGCGTGTACCGAGCTGGTACCGAGCATGCTGACCCCGTTGCTCGCCGTTTGCGGGCCGCTGCCCGACCTGCGGCTGCTCATCGGCGGTGGCGAGGCCTGGCCCGTCGAGGACTATCAGCAGGCCCACGCGCTGCTCGACGCGGGCACCCGCATCGTCAACTCCTACGGTGTCGCCGAGGCGACCGTGGACAGCCTCTGTTTCGAGGGGCCTCTCGAAGCCGGGGCCACGCTGGTGCCCATCGGGCGGCCCTTTCCCCACCAGCGCGCCTACGTGCTCGATGCCCATGACGAGCTGGTCCCGCCGGGTGTGCCCGGGGAACTGCATCTCGGTGGCGCCGGCGTCGCGGCGGGCTACCACCGCCGCCCGGGCCTGACCCGGCAGCGGTTCGGGCCGGACCCCTTTGTCCCGGGCGGACGTCGTTACCGGACCGGCGACCGCGCCCGCATGCGGACCGACGGGACCGTCGAGTACCTCGGCCGGCTTGACGACCAGGTCAAGGTGCGGGGCCATCGCATCGAGCTGGGTGAGGTCGAGGCCGCGCTGCGCGCCCTTCCTGATGTAGCCGCCGCGGCTGCCACGCTTCAAGGAACGGACCTCGTCGGCTACGTCGTGCCAGACGACGGCCGCACCGCACTTCCGGAGCCCGACCTGTTGGCGGCACTGCAAACCCGGCTGCCCACAGGCGCGGTCCCGGTCCGTGTCGTCGTGTTGCCCCGGCTGCCGCGCACCCACAACGGCAAGCTCGACCGTGCCGCTCTGCCCGCGCCCGGCGCGGCAGGCCCCTCCACACCGGCGATGGCCCCCGCGACCGCGACGGAGCGGCGGATCGCCGGGGTCTGGGCCGAGTTGCTCGGCATCGAGGTCGCCGTGGTGACCGCCGACAGCACGTTCACCGGGCTGGGCGGCGACTCCTTCGCGACGGTGCGCATGGCCCGCGCCGTGTCCTCCTCTCTGCGCCTGGTCGACGTGTTCCGTCGTCCTTCCTTGCGCCAGCTGGCCCGCCACGTCGACAACCTTGAGACCGACCACTCCGTGGCACCTGACCGGTCGCCCGCCACCGTCCCGGCCGAGCGCACGGTGACCGATGCCGCCGACCGGCTGCTGCAACCGATCGGCCCCGGACGGGCCGACCCGGCCATCGGCGGGGCCACGATCGTCGGGTTCCCCTACGCGGGCGGGACCTCGATGACGTTCGGTCCGCTGGCCGAGGCGCTGCCGGCTGGCTGGGCCTTGCTCGCCGTCGAGCTGCCGGGCCACGACCAAGCCCGGGACGAACCGCTCGCCGGTCTCGACGAGATCGCCGGACGAGTCGTCGAGGAGCTCATGGCGGTCGAGGGACCGGTCCTGCTCTACGGGCAATGCGTCGGGACCGCGCTGGCCTTGGAGGTCGCGCGCCGCGTGACCGGCGGCCCGATCGATCTGATCGGCGTCGGCCTGGGGGCGCAGTTCCCGATCGCCAGGCTCCCCGGCCGGTTCTTCGATCGAGTGCGCCGCCTGCTGCCCACGGACGGCTTGGTCGGCAACCGCGCCTACCTGGACTACCTGCGGGCGCGTGGCGGTTTCGCCGACGTCGAGGAAGGCCAGGACGCGGAATTCGTCCTGCGCAACGTTCGCCATGACTCCCGGGAGGCCGAGGAGTACTTCACCGCGGAGACCGGCGACGTGGCCGCCCCGGCACTCGCGGTTCCGGTGCTCAGCGTGGTCGGCCAGCGCGACCGGGTCACCGAGCTTTACGACGAACGCCACCGGGAGTGGGCGGCGTACTCCTCCCACGTCGAACTCGCGGTGATCGAGCGGGGCGGACACTTCTTCGTCAAGCACCAGGCCGCCGAACTGGCCGACGTCCTTGTCGACGCCGCGAACCGCTGGCGCGAGAGCCCGGCGGCACCCGACCCGGCCGCTCCTGCCCCGGCGAACCTCGGTGTGCGTCCGGGGCTGCGCCGGTTCGCGGTGGTCGCGGCGGGCCAGACCGTGTCCGCCGTCGGCAGTGGCATCGCCTCGCTCGTCATCGCCGTATGGGCTCTCGGGGCGACGAATGACCTGACGCTGTTCGGATTGCTCAGCGCAGTCGGCATGCTGCCCGGTGTACTGGTGACGCCGATAGCGGGCGCCGTGGCCGACCGCGTCGACCGGCGGCTGGTGATGATCACGGCCAACGCCGTGTCGATGGTGGCCACCGCGGGACTGGCGTTGCTCGTCACCCTCGGCGGCGGGCTGCGGATCCCGTTCGCCGTGGTCGCGCTCTGCCTGACCTCCGTAGCGGGAGCGTTCCAACGGCCCGCCTACCTCGCCGCCGTCCCACAGCTCGTTCCGAAGCGCTACTTGGGCCACGCTGCGGGCGTCGGCCAGATCGCGGTGAACATCAGCCAGGTCGCGGGGCCGCTGCTCGGAGTCGGACTCCTCGTCGCACTCGGGATCGGCGGAGTCCTGCTGCTGGAGGCGGCGGGCTTCGCGATCGGACTGCTGACGCTGCTGCTGGTGCGCATTCCCGATCGGGCGTTCAAACGCCGTGAGGAGAGCCTCTGGGCCGAGATCGCCCACGGCTGGCGGTACGTCATCCGCCGGGCGCCGCTTCGCGCCGGACTGTGGTTCATGGTGGTCGACGTGGCCATCTACACCGTCGGCTTCACGGTGGTGACACCGCTGATCCTCGCCCGGCACTCACCTGTCGTGCTCGGCGTGGTGCTCGCCGTCGGCGGCGTCGGTGGTGTGCTCGGCGCGATCGTGATGGGCCTGTGGGGCGGCACCCGGCGGCGCACGGAGGGCATGCTCATCGCGGGCGGCGCCGGCGGGCTCGGGTTGCTGATCGTCGGGATCACCGGCGACCCGGTGCTCGCCGCGGCAGGCATGTTCGTCCTGTTGTTCACCGAGTCGATCATCGACGGCAGCTGGATCGCGGTGCTCGGCACCAAGGTCGACCCGCAGCTGCTCGGCCGGGTCATGGCGATCTTCACCGCCCTGCCGTTGATCACCATCCCCCTCGGGTTCCTGATCGTCCTGCCCGTTGCCGACGTCGCCGTGGTCCCGGCGCTGGCAGATCCGGCGTCGAGCCCGTGGCTGCCGGTCGCGCTGTTCGGCGACGGTCCCGCACGTGGCCTCGCACTGCTGGTCGTGCTCAGCGGGCTGGGGCTGACCGCATGGGCGGGGCGGGGCTGGCTGCAGCGTGCGTTGCGCCACGCCGAGGACGACCTCCCCGACGCCGTCCCCGGCCCGGAGATCCACGACCGCGACACCGTGGCGCAGCGGGCCGACGCCCAGCTGCGCCGCCGCTGAAACGACGAAAGCGAGGTCTAGGCAGGTGCCGGAACCGACTACGGACAGCAGCGGCTACCGACAGGGGGGCGGCGGTCCGACACCGCCCGTTGATGGTGGGGCCGCCCTGCTCGACTGGAACGAGAGCCCACTCGGACCGTCCCCGGTCGCGGTGGCCCGCGTCTGCGCGCACGCGCGGCAGCTGCACCGCTATCCGCGCGGCCTCGTCGAGGCGGTGACCGGCCGGGTCGCCGCCGACCTCGGGGTGCCCCCGGAATGTGTCCTGCTCACCAACGGGGTCGACGAGGCCGCCGATCTCCTGATGGTGGGGGCGAGCGAGGCCTGGTCGGTGTTGCCGGGGTTTTTCGGTTATCCCGACCGGGCGCGGGCGCTGGGGGTCACGCCCCGGACGATCACGCTCGACGCGGCGTGGGAGCCGCGGTGCGCGCCCGGGGAACTCACCGGTGCCGGACCCGTCTTCCTCGCTCAACCGCACAACCCGACGGGAAGCTTCTTCGACCCGGTTTGGGTCACGGAGGTGATCCGCCGAGCCGCGCTGGTGTGCCTCGACGCGACCTATGCCGAGTTCGCCGAGTCGTTCCCCGTCGATCCGGCCGCGGCCGGGCGGTCCATCGCCGAAGCGGTGCTGGCACCCGGTATCGACCGGACGGTCGTCGCCGAGGCGATGGCGGCGGGGCGGCTGGCCGTGTTCCACAGCTTCTCCAAGAGCCACGGGCTGGCCGGGCTGCGGGTCGGAGCGCTCGTCGCCGCGCCCGAGTTGACGACGCGGCTGCGGGACCGGCAGCGGGCCTACACCGTCGACACGGTGGCCCTGCACGCACTCGACGGCTCGCTCGCAGACCTCGCGCACCGGCGGGCGCTACGGGCCTACATCCGCATGATGCGGCCACGCTTCGCGGCCGTCCTGCGCGATTGCCCGCTGCTGTCGGACGTCCGCACCACCGACGCGAACTACGTGCTGGCTCGCGGCGCCGATACCGCGGCCACCAGCGCCCTGGTTGCCCGCCTGGCCGCGCGCGGGGTCTGGATCAGCGACGGCGACGTACTCGGGCTGCCGGGCTGGCTGCGGGTCAGCCTCGGCGACGAGGAGGCACTGGCCCAATTCAGCTCCGCGCTCGACGCCGAGAGCGCCGAGCCGACGACGCTCACCGAGCTTGGAGGAAGTATCCGATGACGATGATCGGTGACCGATCCCGCGACGGCGGCCGGACCGAGGACCGCCTCGTCGCGGCCATCGAACCGCTGCGCCACCTGGCACTGGCCCACGCCGTGTACGCCCTGCTCGACACCGGCTTGGCCGACACGCTGGCCGACACACCAGGCGCGAGCCTCGACGATCTCGCCGCCAGGCACTCGTTCGCGCCCGACCGGCTGCTGGGCTACCTGCACTACCTGCGCAACGAAGGCTATGTCGTCGAACAGGACGGTGGCTGGTCGCTCGGGGCGCCGGGCGCGGAGGCCGCCGTGTTCCGGCCCTGGTACCAGCTGCTTGTCGGCGGCTATGCGCAGACTTTCGCCGCGCTCGGGCCTACTCTCGCCGCCGATGCCGACTGGGCTGGTCGCAACGGGGGCGAGGTCGGCGCCGGGGCCTGCGGGATGAGCATGTTCGACGCGGTTCCGCTCGCCGACCGGATTCTGGAGACGGTCACCGGGCCGGCGCGAGACACGCCCGTCACCGTGATCGACTGCGGCTGCGGCGACGGCCGGTTCCTCGCCGAGCTGGCCCGCCGCCGTCCCGGTCTGCGTGGCGTAGGTCTCGAGCCCGACCCCGCCGGCGTGGCGCTCGCCCGTGCCACCGCCGCCGAACCGGATTTCCGTGATCGAATGCGCATCCAGCAGGGCGGTGCGCTCGACGCGCCGTCGGTCGAGCCCCCGCCCGAGGGCCCGGTGGTGTATCTGGCCGCATTCGTGCTGCAAGAGGTGCTGGAGCAGGACGGCGAGGACGCCGTCGTCGAGCTGCTGTCCACTGTGACGGCGGACCGTGACGACGTGTGGTGGCTCGTCCTGGAGGTCGACCACCAGCCCGACGATCCGCGACTGCGTGCGGGCCTGGGCCGGGCGTTCTACAACCCGTACTACCTCATCCATGCCATCACCGAGCAGCGGCTGATGGATGTCGCGGCCTGGTCGGCCCTGTTCGACCGCGCCGGACTGGAGTGCGTGGTCGATGCCGACCCCGATCCCGACATCGATTCGACCGGCCTCCTGCCGGGAATGCTGCTGCGCCGCGCCCGCCCAGGCGCGTCGACGCCCACGACCGACGGGAGCGCTCAGGCATGACCGGCCAGGCCGAGGAGCCGATCACCAACCGGGCCGTCCATCACGGCCCCGTCGCGCTGACCTCCTCGATCCGCTCGACGGACTTTCTGCGCAACCTCGAACCGTGGCGGCGGAGCAAGGAGATCGACCAAATCCTGCACGAGGGAGCGGTCGACCTGAACGCTTTGCACGCCGCCGCCGAGCGCCGGCCGCCGCAGCGCGACTCGTCCTTCGACCAGTACCGCACCGACGACTGGACGAGCGCGCAGGAGAACCTCGACGAGGACGAGCTGATCATCGCGGGGCAAGAGGTGATGCAGGCGTGGGAACGCCCGCTGATGCACCGGATGGCCGCCATCGCCACGCGCACGCACGGCGATGTTCTCGAACTCGGCTTCGGGATGGGCATCTCGGCCACCGCCATCCTTGCCGAGGGTGTGCGCAGCTACACGGTCATCGAGGCGAACAGCCACGTCGCCGAGAGAGCCCGCGCCTGGGCCGCCGAGCGCCCGGACCAGACGATCACGATCGTCGAAGGACGCTGGCAGGACCGCATCGACGAACTCGGGCAGTTCGACGGCATCTTCTTCGACACGTACCCGACCTCCGAGGAGGAGGCGCTCGCGCACAACGTCGAGGACACGTTCTACGCCGAGCACTTTCTGCCCGCCGGCGCGCGCCACCTCCGCCCAGGCGGGGTGCTCACCTACTACACCAACGAGATCGACTCGTTGAGCCGCGAGCACCAGCGCATCGTGCTGCGCCACTTCACCAGCGTGGAGATCGGCGTCGTCGAGGGGCTCCTCCCGCCCGAGGACTGCACGTATTGGTGGGCGACCTCGATGGCGGTGGTCGCACTCGTCCGCTGATCCCGACGCCGGAACCGTGAGAGGCGAGTTCCGTCCCCGTCCCACCGGCTGGCTGGCCGAGGCACATCGGGCGCGCGGGCAACGCCGGGCAAGGGGACGCGGAGCCCGTGGACCACAGTTACGGGCATAAGACGCTGACCAGTCGCTTACAGTATTCGCACAATCGCCGAGCATGCTGATCGCGTGCTGAACAGCTCATGGATTCCCGCCCTCGTCACCGGCTCGGCGCTGCTTCTCGGCCTGGGCACCGCGTCGGCCGCGCCGAGCCCCGGCTCCGACGGCATCGGCGACCCGCTCTACCCGCAGGACGGCAACGGCGGCTACCGCGTTTCCCACTACGACGTGAAGCTCGACTACGACCCCGCGAAACCCGACTTCCTCGTCGGCGACACCACGGTCGATGCCGTCGCAACGCAGGATCTGTCCCAGTTCGACCTCGACCTCGAGGGGTTCACGGTCGACAGCGTCACCGTCGACGGTGTCCCGGCAGCGGTCCGTCGCGCACCGAAACACGAGCTGGTCATCACGCCAGGACAGCCCCTCGCGCGGGGCAAGCGATTCGCCGTGCGGGTCAGGTACTCCGGGAGACCCGGGGTCGCCTGGTCGACCGCGAGCGACCAGGGCGCGGTGCACGTCTTCGGCGAACCGCACACGGCGTCGGGCTGGTATCCGGTCAACGACCATCCGTCGGACAAGGCGACCTTCCATGTCGCCGTCACGGTGCCCGACGCGGGCTGGAGCGTCCTCGCCAACGGCGCACCGGAGACACCGATCGTGCGCAACGGCAAGAAGACCTTCGGATGGACCGAAAACCGTCCCGTCGCCTCGTATCTCACCGGGCTCGTCATCGACAAGTTCACCGTGCGGACCTCGAAACTCGCCGACGGCACCCCGGTGGTCGACGCCTACGCGCCCGGCGCCGAATCGGCTGAGCCGTTCGGACGGCGGCTTCCCGAGGTGATGGACTTCCTGGTCTCGAAGTTCGGCCCGTATCCGTTCTCCTCGGTCGGCGGCATCTTCTACCCCGGCGATTCCGGCGGCGGCTTCGAGTTACAGCAGCGGCCCGTCTACCCGGGCGGGATCGCGGCGAAGGACTTCACCACGATCGTCCACGAACTCGCGCACCAGTGGTACGGCAACTCCGTCTCGGTCCGGTCGTGGCGGGACGTCTGCCTCAAGGAATGCTTCGCCACGTACACCGAATGGTTGTGGAACGAGGCCAAGGAGGGACACGATCTCGACGCCGAGTACCGGCAGAAGGTCGCGGCGGCCAAGGCCGACCCAGAGTTCTGGCAGTCCCCGCTCGCCGATCCGGGCAAGGAACTCTACGGCGGCTCCTACACCGTCGGCCCGCTGATGTTACACGCGTTGCGGCGCACGATCGGTGACGCCGCGTTCTTCCGCGTCCTGAAGGACTGGCCACGCGAACATCGCTACGGGAACGCGGCTTTCACCGATTTCGAGCAGCTCGCGCGGCGGAACTCCGGCCAGGATCTCCGCGGCTTCTTCCAGGCGTGGGCCTACAGCACGACCATCCCCTCGGATCAGTACCTGTACCCCGGAACACTGAGAGGCTGAAAGTCCCATGTGGAGGAAAATCACGATCGTGTCGACGGCGGTGTGCTGCCTCGCAGCAGCGGGGGCGGGGACCGCTTCGGCCGGGAGCGCCGGCGCCGGCGACCCCTACTTCCCGCAGGACGGTGACGGCGGCTACACCGTCTCCCGCTACGACGTCGGCGTGTCACTGGATCCGGCCACGCCGGAGTCGTTCGCCGGCGACACCACCGTGTTCGCCGAGGCGAAACAGGATCTCGACCGGTTCGACCTCGATCTCGAGGGATTCACCGTGTCATCCGTGCTCGTCAACGGATCTCCCGCCAAGGCCGTAGCCCGTTCCGGGGCACACAAGCTGGTCATCACCCCGGCACAGACTGTCCACAAAGGATCTCCGTTGACGGTGCGAGTCCGCTACTCCGGCGCCCCGACGGGCAGGAGCTGGCACCGGCTCAAGGGCGGCGGCGTC
This sequence comes from Amycolatopsis panacis, assembly GCF_003600245.1. Lineage (NCBI taxonomy): Bacteria > Bacillati > Actinomycetota > Actinomycetes > Pseudonocardiales > Pseudonocardiaceae > Amycolatopsis > Amycolatopsis panacis. The sequence goes on along the minus strand of NZ_QZFV01000115.1, from coordinate 17,491 downwards.
AACGTGACCGGCGAACCGCACTCGGCGACCGCATGGTTCCCGGTCAACGACCATCCCTCGAAGAAGGCGGCCCTGCACCTGGAAGCCACGGTGCCCAGCGCGTGGAGCGTCGTCGGGAACGGCCTCCCGGGGCCGGTCACGTCCCGGGATGGGAAGACGACCTACCGGTGGAACGAAGACCGGCCCATCGCGTCGTACGCGACGACGATGGCTGTGGACAAGTTCACCGTGCGCACCTCGAAACTCGGCGACGGCACCCCGGTCATCCATGCCTACGGCCAGAACACCTCGATCCTGCCGGACTCCGAGAATCTCGTGCCGGACATCCTCGGCTTCCTGTCGTCGAAGTTCGGCCCGTACCCGTTCAGCTCAGCCGGTTCGATCGTCGTCGCCCCGGAGAGGTCCGACGGCAGCGTCGCGCTGGAAACCCAGACGCGTCCGACCTACGCCGGTGCCTTCTACGACGTGTCGGCGGTGCACGAGCTCGCTCACCAGTGGTTCGGCGACAGCGTGTCCTTTTCGGACTGGCGAGACGGCTGCATCGCCGAGTGTTTCGCGCAGTACGCCGGTCAACTCTGGGACGAACACCGCGACGGCGCGGACCTCGACAAGAACTATCGCGAGTCCGTCGCGGAGCACAAGAATGACGCCGCGTTCTGGTCGGTGCACCTCTACGACCCCGGCAAGGAGCACCCGCTCGACGCCGCGTTGTACGACCGGGGTCCGCTCATGCTGCACGCACTGCGGCGGACCGTCGGCGACGACATCTTCTTCGCGACCCTGAAGGCCTGGCAAGCGAAGTACCGGTATGGGAACGCGTCCTGGCTCGACTTCGAGAAGCTCGCCGCGCAGCAGTCAGGCAAGGACCTGCGTGGGTTCTTCCAGGCGTGGGCGCACAGCTCGGTCATTCCTCCGGACCCCTATCTCCACCCAGGCCCGCTGAAGGCGTGACTACGGTCAGGAGGGCGCGCTCGTCTCTTCGCGCCAGAATGCGTCGCCGTGTGCTCCGGCCAGGGCTTCCGCGTCCTCTGGGCTGGGGGTCGAATGGCGGCGCTAAACCGTCTCCTGTACATACGTGAGGTACCGCTTCGCCGACCGCTGTACGACCGCATGGCCGTCCGTACGCACGATGGCGTCCCACCAAGCGCCGTAGATGGCGTCGAACGCGTACGGCTCAAGCAACTCCGCAGCACGGCGTACGACGCTAGGTCGTTCCGGGATCAGATTCGGGTAGCTGTACATGAACCCCACGTGCGTACGGTCCGGGATCACCTGCACGATGTCGCCGGACAGCAGGGCGCCGCGGCCGTTCTCTCCGCCGGGCCAGTGCAGGACGGTTCCGCCGGCGAAGTGCACGCCCAGGTTGATCAGCCGAAGCTCGCCGGTCACGTCGAAGGTCGTGCCGGACCACAGGCGGATCGCCGGGTCCGGGCGGCCGATCCACTGGCGGTCGGCCTCGTGCAGGTGGATCGGCACGTCGAAGGCGTGTGCCCAGTCGACCATGGTCGTGTAGTAGTGCGGGTGGCTGATCGCGATCCCGGTGATGCCGCCCAGCTCGGTGATCCGGGTGACCAGCTCATCGTCGAGATAGGCCGCGCAGTCCCAGAGGAAGTTGCCGCTGCCGGTCCGCACCAGCAGGGCGCGCTGGCCGATGGCGAAGCCGGGCTCCGAACCGACGCCGAGGACGCCCGGACCCTGCTCCTCGACGCGGGCCCGCCGGTCACCGCTCGCACGCAGCGTCGCGAGGTCGGTCCACTGCTGGCCGCCCGGGAGTACGTACTGCCGCTCGTCCTCGCAGATCGGGCAGGCGGTGCGTGGCGCGGGGTACTGCATGCCGCACGCCACGCAGACGGGTTCGGTGCTCATGGTCGTCCTCCCGGTCCTCGTCGGAGGAAACCACGCTAAACCGCGCAAAGCCCGGCCGGGGAGAACCCGGCCGGGCGGCAGTACGCGGGGGAGGTCAGGCTTCGCTGTAGGGCACGGCCTTGACCAGGGTGACCTTCATGGTCTTGCCGTTGGGCAGCTCGTACTCGCGCGACTCGCCCTCCTTGGCGCCGAGCAGGGCCTTGCCCAGCGGCGACTCCGGGGAGTACACGTCGAGCGAACCCTCGGCGCCCTCTTCACGGGTGGCGAGCAGGAACTTCTCCTCCTCGTCGTCCCCGTCGTATTTGACGGTGAGCACCTTGCCCGGACCGGCCGTGCCGTCGTCGTCGGCCGCCTCGCCGACCTTCGCGTTGCGCAGCAGCTCCTGCAGGTGCCGGATCCGCGCCTCGGCCTGGCCCTGCTCCTCGCGGGCCGCGTGGTAGCCGCCGTTCTCCTTGAGGTCGCCCTCTTCCCGGCTGTCGTTGATGCGTGCGGCGATGACCGGACGATTCTCGATCATTTCGTCGAGCTCGTGCTTGAGCCGGTCGTAGGCATCCTGGGTCAGCCAGGTCACCTTGGTGTCGCTCACGGTCACCATCTCCTCGTAGGGCTTGCCAGGCTTGGGTGTGCAAGCCGGCCACCGCGTGTGCCATCGGGACCCGCGCGGGTGGGGATAAAGGAAAAACACGGCCCGCGCCGGGCCGTGCTGGTGTACCAGCGTATCACGGCGTGACAGGTCGACGCCGGTCGATTCCCACGCGGCGCGGACGCTCGCCGCGCATTTCACCCCGTTGGCCGCTACGGGGTTGACAGATAACGTGGTATCGAATAGGAGCAGCCGTACACGTCGGCGGTCACCGGCCTCCCGATGCTCTTCACCACCGTGCTCAGCCTGCTGTGCCCGGCCCCGGCGGGGACCAGAACCTCCTTGCGCCCGCTCTCGGCTCCGGAGCGATCGCGGACCCGCACGACGCACACCCCGGGTTTGTCCGGGTCGTCGCGCGTGACGTTGATGGTGATCTGCATCGCGTCGCCGGGCCGCTCCTCGAAGGCCACCCGCTCCGCTTCGATCGGGGTCTGCCCCAGGTTGACGTAGGCGATCCAGGCGACTCCGAAGCCGGTCAGCACGGCGATCGCGCCGAACAGCCAGACCCACCTGCGCCGGTTCCGGCGCGGCAGGCGAGCCGTGCCGTACCGGTCCGCGAGCGGCGCCGGATCGGCGTCACTCTCGGTGGTCACGGCATCCCCGCTCTGCAAAACCCGGGCCTCCGGTCGGACTGGTCGTACCCCTGAGGACAATGGGCGGGGCCGGCGAAGCGGCACCACGTCCACGCATCGAGTATCCGCGACCCGCTCCGGCGGCGTGGAGCCGGGGGCGGCCAACCGCGGGAATGCCGGTCAGGACGGAATAATGGACCAGGAAAGGGCCGTTCGGACCATGGTGGGAGCCGACGAGCTGACGACAGAAGACCGCAAGCCCGGACTGCGTCTGATGGCGGTGCACGCGCACCCCGACGACGAGTCGAGCAAGGGCGCCGCGACGATGGCCCGCTACGTGGCCGAAGGACACGACGTGATGGTCGTGACCTGCACCGGCGGTGAGGCGGGCAGCATCCTCAACCCGGCGATGGACCGGCCCGAGGTGCTGGCGAACATCACCGAGATCCGCCGCGAGGAGATGGCCCGCGCGGCCAAGATCCTCGGTGTGCAGCACCGCTGGCTGGGGTTCGTGGACTCCGGCCTGCCCGAGGGCGATCCGCTGCCCCCGCTGCCGGCGGGCTGCTTCGCGCTGACCCCGCTGGAGGAGTCCACCGAGGCACTGGTGCGGGTCATCCGCGAGTTCCGCCCGCACGTGATCACCACCTACGACGAGAACGGCGGGTACCCGCACCCGGATCACATCCGCACGCACGAGGTGTCTGTGGCCGCGTTCGATGCGGTGGGCGACCCGGACCGTTTCCCGGACGCCGGTGAACCCTGGCAGCCGCTCAAGCTGTACTACGGGCACGGCTTCTCCAAGCGCCGGATGGAGCTGTTCCATCAGGCCATGCTCGACGCGGGGATGGAGTCGCCGTTCACCGAGTGGCTGGCGAGGTGGGACGCCGGCCGCCCGGATGTGATGGAGCGGGTGACCACGCAGGTCGAGTGCGGGGAATACTTCGAGGTGCGGGACGAGGCGCTGAAGGCGCACGCCACGCAGATCGACCCGGACAGCCGCTGGTTCGCCTTGCCCCTGGAGGTCCAGCGGAAGGTGTGGCCGACCGAGGAGTATGAGCTCAACCGCTCCCTGGTGGACAGCACGCTGCCGGAGGACGATCTGTTCGCAGGCATCAAGGAGAAGGTGAGCCCATGAGTTTCGGTGTGCCGGCCGCGGCGGTCCTCCCGCTCACGGCGTCGGCCGTGGTACTGGCCCAGCAGCCGGGCAACGGGGACAACGGCGGGCAGGGGGAGGACTTCGGCAAGTCCTCCCCGGTCGGCCTGCTGTTGCTGATCCTGTTCCTGGTCGCGGTCGCGTTCCTGATCCGCTCGATGACCAAGCACCTCAAGCGGGTACCGGCCAGCTTCGATCCGGCGGACGAGACCCCCGCGGCGGACCCCGCTCCCGAGGTGGACCAGGCCGAAACGCCAGCCCAACAGCAGGAGGCCGAGGCCGGCACACCGGAGAAGGACGCGACCGCGGGCAGGAAGGCCGACTGACCCTCACCTCGGCGAGTGTTCGCCCCGGCCCGGTGCGGCCCTTACGGTGGGGGAGTGCGCAACTACCTGTCCACCGCGACCAGCCCGTATCTCCTCCAGCACGCCGGTAATCCGGTCGAGTGGCGGGAGTGGGGTAATGAGGCGCTGGCCGAGGCGCGGAGGCGCGGCGTGCCGATCCTGCTGTCGGTCGGGTACGCCGCCTGTCACTGGTGTCACGTCATGGCGCACGAGTCCTTCGAAGACGAGGGCACCGCGGCGCTGATGAACGCGCACTTCGTCAACATCAAGGTCGACCGCGAGGAACGGCCGGACATCGACGCGGTGTACATGGCCGCGACGCAGGCGATGACCGGGCAAGGCGGCTGGCCGATGACCTGCTTCCTGACGCCCGACGGCGAGCCTTTCCACTGTGGCACCTATTACCCGGCGACGCCGCGCCCGGGTATGCCCTCCTTCCGTCAGCTGCTCGTCGCGGTCACGGAGGCGTGGGAGGAGCGGCCGGAAGACCTGCGGGCCGGCGCCAAGCAGATCGTCGATCACCTTGCCGAGCAGAGCGGGCCGCTCCAGGAATCGCTCGTGGACGGCGCGGTACTGGTCGATGCCGTCGCGAAGCTGGGCGAAGAAGCAGACCCGGTGCACGGCGGATTCGGCACCGCGCCGAAGTTCCCGCCGTCGATGGTGCTGGAGTTCCTGCTGCGCCATCACGAACGCACCGGTTCGGCCGGTGCCCTCGTGCTGGCCGAAGCGGCCACCGAAGCGATGGCGCGCGGCGGTATCCACGATCAGCTGGCCGGTGGTTTCGCGCGGTACTCCGTCGACGCCAAGTGGATCGTCCCGCACTTCGAGAAGATGTTGTACGACAACGCTTTGCTTCTCCGCTGCTACGCGCACCTCGCGCGGCGAGGCTCGGTCTCCGCGCTGCGCGTCGCCGATGCGATCGTTCGTTTCCTGGAGGCCGACCTTCGCACCGCGCAGGGCGGCTTCGCGGCTTCGCTCGACGCGGACACCGAAGGTGTCGAAGGGCTGACCTACGTGTGGACGCCGGAGCAGCTGCACGAAGTGCTCGGCGACGAGGACGGTGCGTGGGCGGCCGAGCTGTTCAGCGTCACGGCTTCGGGCACGTTCGAGAACGGGGCCTCCACGTTGCAGTTGAGAGCGGACCCCGACGATTCCGCACGCTTCGAACGCGTACGGCAAGCGCTGCTCGCCGTCCCCGCGACCCGGCCGCAGCCGGCTCGGGACGACAAGGTGGTGGCGGCCTGGAACGGCCTTGCGATCGGCGCGCTCGCCGAGGCGGGTTTGGCGTTGGATCGGCCGCAGTGGATCGAGCTGGCGCGGGCCGCGGCCCAGCTGCTGCTCGACGTGCACGTGGTCGACGGCCGGCTCCGGCGGACTTCGCGGGACGGTGTGGTCGGCTCGCCCACCGGAGTGCTTGAGGACTACGCCTGCCTTGCCGACGGTCTGCTCAGCCTGCACCAGGCGACCGGTGAACCGCGTTGGCTCGCAGACGCGACCGGGCTGTTGGACGTCGCGCTCGCCCGGTTCGCGTCGGAGAAGGCGCCGGGCGCGTACTACGACACTGCGGACGATGCCGAAGCCTTGGTGCAGCGGCCGTCCGATCCGACCGACAACGCGAGCCCGTCGGGTGCCTCGGCGCTGGCCGGTGCGTTGCTCACTGCGTCCGCGTTGGCCGGTCCGGAGAAGGCTGCTGGATACCGGGAAGCCGCTGAAGCCGCGTTGCGTCGCGTCGGGCTGCTCGCGGCGCGTGTACCGCGCTTCGCGGGGCACTGGCTGTCCGTGGCCGAAGCGGCGCAGTCGGGACCGGTGCAGATTGCCGTTGTCGGTGACGACGGCGGTGCGCTGCTCTCGACGGCGGCGCGGAACGTGCACGGCGGCGGGATCGTGCTCGGCGGTGCTCCGGACGAGCCCGGTGTGCCGCTTCTCGCCGACCGTCCACTCGTCGATGGCCGCGCGGCTGCGTACGTCTGCCGCGGGTACGTGTGCGCGCGGCCGGTGACGACGGCTGGCGAACTGATCGCGCAGCTCTGAGATTCCGCCCCTGGTGAACACGGTCCGCCGGACCGGTGATCCGGCGTAACTTGGGAAGCGATGTAATCATGTAATCGCGGAGGCGAGCAGCATGTTCAGGCATTTCGAGGCGGTGGCACGGATGAGGCGAGACTGGGCAGGCCGGCGGCAGCAGAGCGAGATCCCACCGGCGGACGACGCGGCCGCGTGGTTCGGCGGGCGGCTGCCGGAAGGCTGGTTCACCGGTGACCCCGAGGTCACCGTCGACCGCGACGAGATCGTGGTGGTGGGTGAGCTGCCGGCGCCGACCGGCGAATACTCCGACGATGCGGCGCGTGCGGCGGCGGAGGACGGCCGGATCAGCCGGTTCCGCGAAGAGACCCGGGACGAGCGCATCGACATCGCCAGGCAGGCCGAGCACCGCTACCAGCGCAAAGTGGCCTGGGGCGCGCGGATCGGCGGGACGAAGGTGTTGTTCACCACGCTGTCCGCCCCGGTGATGACGCGCTTGCGGCAGCCGGAGCGGCTGGTGCTGGACACCCTGGTCGACGCGGGCGTGGCCCGCTCCCGCTCCGAGGCGCTGGCCTGGGCGGTCCGCACGGTGGGCGAACACGCGGACACGTGGCTGGCCGAGCTGCGGGAGGCACTGACCAAGGTGGACGATCTGCGGGCGAAGGGGCCGGACCTCGGCTGAGGCCGGTTCGGACGGTGGTGCGGGCGTGGGGAATCGCGCTCGCACCCCAAGTCCATACCTACGCGTACATCGCCAGCCAGATCGCGACGTAATGCGAAGCCGCCGCCAGCACCGTGCAGGCGTGAAAAAACTCGTGATACCCAAAGGTCTCCGGCCAATGATTAGGCCATTTGACCGCGTAAAAAACCGCCCCCATCGTATAAAACAGTCCCCCGACGCACAGCAGCACCAACGCGGCAACTCCGGCATTCCGCTCCAGCTCCGGAAGCACGAAGACCGCAACCCAGCCCAAGGCGATGTAAATCGGCACCCCGAGCCAGCGCGGCGCGTGTGGCCACAGCATCTTCATCGTCACGCCCAGGGCTGCCCCGCCCCAGACGATGCCCAGCACCACGTACCCGGTCGGCTTGGGCATGGCCAGCAGCGTGAACGGCGTGTAAGTGCCGGCGATGAACAAAAAGATCATCGAATGATCGGCGCGCTTCATCCACTTGTACGCGCGCGGGCTCCACAGCCGCCGGTGGTAAAGCGCGCTCACCCCGAATACGCCGAGCACGGTCAGCCCGTACACCGATGTCGCGAGCGCGGCGACGGCGGACACGGTCGAGGCGGCGAGGCTGATCAATGCGGCGGCGGCGGCGACTGCGCCGAAGAAGGACCACGAGTGGATGTGGCCGCGCAGTCGCGGCCGGGTGTCGGCGGGGACTGATGGGGGTTCGGTCGTCACACTCACCGGACCCAGGCTACGGGACCGTAGGTTTTTCGCCAGCCCCCGTGGTGCGTCACACTCGGCTGCCGGGGGTGCGTACGCTCAGCCGACGTGAGCCTTCGGTCTTTCCTGTCCGACGTCGTGTACAGCATCTACGGTCGCCGCCTGATCCAACAGGCGGGCGGCAAGCATCCGCGGCACATCGCCATCATGCTCGACGGAAACCGCAGGTGGGCGCGAGAGGCGGGGTTCGCCAACGTGGCCGACGGCCATCGTGCGGGGGCGAAGAAGATCTCCGCCTTCCTCAGCTGGTGCCGGGAGGCCGAGGTCGAGGTCGTCACGATGTGGCTGCTGTCCACCGACAACCTCAACCGCGATCCGGACGAACTCACGCCGCTGCTGAAAATCATTACCGATGTCACCGACAACCTGTCGGAACCCGGTGTGCCCTGGCGGTTACGCATTGTCGGCGCGCTCGACCTGCTGCCGGTCGAAGTGGCGAAGAAACTCACCGAAGCGGCAGAACGTACTTCGGACCGTGTGGGGATGGAGGTGAACATCGCGGTCGGTTACGGCGGGCGGCAGGAGATCGCCGACGCCGTGCGCAAGCTGCTGCTGCAGCATGCCGACGAGGGCACCTCGATTCGCGAGCTGGCGAAAATCCTCGACGTCGACCACATCTCCGAGCATCTGTACACCTCCGGCCAGCCGGATCCGGACCTGATCATCCGAACTTCCGGTGAACAACGGCTTTCCGGATTCCTGCTGTGGCAGTCGGCGCATTCGGAATTCTGGTTCACCGAGGCCTATTGGCCGGCCTTCCGGCGGGTCGACTTCCTGCGCGCGATGCGTGACTACGCCTGGCGGCATCGCCGGTTCGGCGCCTGAGACACGGCCAAGGGCCCCGGAGCGTGGCTCCGGGGCCCTTCCGGACCGGGGTTTACCGGTCAGTGGCCGTGGTGCTCCAGCGAGTGGAGGATCAGGGCCGGCGTCGTGGCGATACCGGTGTAGGCGCCCGCGACCAGCGAGGCGGCGCCGTAGCCCAGTGCGCCGCCGCCCTCGATGAAGGTGGCGTACGCGTCACCGAACGTGGGGTCGGGGGTGCCGGTCGTATGAATCGGCGAGGCGAACGCCGTGCCGCCGATCATCAGCAGACCCGCGGCGGCACCGGCGACGATTCCAGCCTTCTTCAGCACTTCGCACACTCCTTGGTTGAGATAACTGGATCCGGGACTCCGAGCGTTCCGGTGGATACGTCCCGCGGTCAGAAAATTACCCGGATACCGTCGACCGTGAATGTCCCGTGCCCCCATTGTGTGAGGCCTGACCGTGGGGTTTCACCCGGTCCGGTTCACTCCCCCGTGTGGGAAATGCAGTCCGGGCGGTCTCGTGGTACAAGCAGTTTCCCGGAAATTTTTATGCGCACGGTGAGCATTTCTCTGAATTCACGCCAATGCGTTACCTCTCGATCGAGCCACCTGATCACACTGGGTGCCGATCGCTCGCGGTGAGTGTCGGCCCACCGACGGTGAGATGACGAATAGGCGAATCACCTGTGTGGCTGCCTGCACGATCCGCCGGACGTGGGTACCTTCCGGAGGTGAGGGCCCGCGTTCCGTGCGGGTTCTCGCGGGAGGCCCTGGTCGTGGCGTTGATCGAGGGGGCGGCGAAGCCGTCCACACGATGCACGAGGGGGCCGGCACCCGGCCCCCGTGGCCGCGTGCCCTGACGCATCCGGCGTCGGGGAGTGCGGACCGCCGGGGAGGTGCCCGGCCCAGCGAGTGCGGGCGTGGGGTGCACACGCCCTCGAGGGAGATGCCGTCGTGACTGCGCAGCGTTCACCCCGCAAGGCCTCTGGCCGTTCTTCGACCGGCGCCATGGCGCCGGAGAAAGCCTCGATCTCGCCCGAATCCCCGCGCTGCACCTATGTGCTGGACACGTCGGTGCTGCTGTCCGACCCGTGGGCGGTCACCCGGTTCGCCGAACACGCCGTGGTGCTGCCCCTGGTCGTCATCAGTGAACTGGAGGCCAAGCGCCACCACCCGGAGCTGGGCTGGTTCGCCCGGGAGTCGCTCCGCCTGCTCGACGACCTGCGCCGCCGGCACGGCCGGCTGGACGCCCCGGTCCCGGTCGGGGAGGAGGGCGGCACGCTCCAGGTGGAGCTGAACCACACGGACCCGTCGGTGCTCCCGGTGGGTTTCCGGACCGACTCCAACGACCACCGCATTCTCGCGTGCGCCCTCAACCTGGCCACCGAGCGTGCGTCGGTCACCCTGGTGACCAAGGACATCCCGCTGCGGGTCAAGGCCGGTTCGGTCGGTCTCGTCGCGGACGAGTACCGCGCGCAGGAGGTCACCCCCTCGGGCTGGACCGGCATGGCGGACTCGGACGCGCCGCAGGAGCTGATCGACGCGCTGTTCGCGGGCGGTTCGGTGGACCCGGCCGAGTTCGGCCTCGCCGAGCTGGGTGAGCTGCCCTGTCACACCGGGCTGCGGCTGCTCGCGGGCAGCTCCAGCGCACTCGCCCGGATCACCGCGGACAAGCGCGCCCGGCTGGTCCGCGGCGACCGCGAGGCATTCGGCCTGCACGGCCGTTCGGCCGAACAGCGCGTGGCACTGGACCTGCTGCTCGACTCCGACATCGGCATCGTCTCCCTCGGCGGCCGGGCCGGCACGGGGAAGTCGGCGCTCGCGCTGTGCGCGGGTCTGGAGTCGGTGATGGAACGCCAGCAGCACCGCAAGGTCGTGGTGTTCCGCCCGGTCTACGCGGTCGGGGGGCAGGAACTGGGGTACCTGCCCGGTTCCGAGAGCGAGAAGATGCAGCCGTGGGCACAGGCCGTGTTCGACACCCTGGGCGCGCTGGTCAGCCAGGACGTGCTGGACGAGGTGTTCGACCGCGGCATGCTGGAGGTCCTCCCGCTGACCCACATCCGCGGACGCTCACTGCACGATTCGTTCGTGATCGTGGACGAGGCCCAGTCCCTGGAACGCAATGTGCTGCTGACGGTGCTTTCCCGGCTCGGCACCGCGTCCCGCGTCGTCCTCACCCACGATGTGGCCCAGCGCGACAACCTCCGCGTCGGCCGCCACGACGGCGTCTCGGCGGTGATCGAGAAGCTGAAGGGACACCCGCTGTTCGCACACGTGACCCTGACCCGCTCCGAACGCTCGCCGATCGCCGCCCTCGTCACCGAAATGCTCGAAGACCACGGCTGAGTCCTCTCAGCTGACGTAAAGCTGTGAAGGGACCCTTTACGGACTCAGAGTCCGTAAAGGGTCCCTTCACAGCCTTTCCCCGGGGGTTACCAGCCGGAGGGGAGGGGGCGGCCTTCGGCGAAGCCGGCGGCGGACTGGACTCCCAGCACCGCGCGCGCGTGAAATTCCTCCAGGGTTCGAGCGCCGGCGTAGGTGCAGGAGGAACGCACGCCCGAGCAGATCGAGTCGAGGAGGTCCTCCACGCCGGGCCGGGTCGGGTCGAGGGCCATGCGGGACGACGAGATGCCCTCCTCGAACAACCCCTTCCGTGCCCGGTCGAATACGTTGTCCGTGCGGGTACGGGCGCCGACGGCGCGCTTCGACGCCATGCCGAACGATTCCTTGTACGGGCGGCCCTGTTCGTCATAGCGCAGGTCGCCGGGGGATTCATGGGTGCCGGCGAACCAGGAGCCGACCATGGCCGCGGAGGCGCCTGCGGCGAGTGCCAGCGCGACGTCGCGTGGGTGCCGGACGCCACCGTCGGCCCAGACGTGTTTGCCCAGTTCGCCGGCGGCGGCTGCGCACTCGGCGACGGCGGAGAACTGCGGGCGGCCGACGCCGGTCATCATGCGTGTGGTGCACATCGCGCCGGGGCCGACGCCGACCTTGACCACGTCGGCGCCGGCCTGGATCAGGTCGCGGGTGCCCTCGGCGGTGACCACATTCCCCGCCACCACCGGGACCTTCGGTGACACCGACCGGACCGCCTTCAACGCGGCGATCATCTTCTCCTGGTGCCCGTGCGCGGTGTCGACCACCAGGACGTCGATGCCGGCCGCCAGCACCGCTTCGGCCTTGCTCGCGACGTCGCCGTTCACCCCGATGGCGGCAGCGACGCGCAGCCGGCCTTCGGCGTCGGCGGCCGGGGTGTAGATGTCCGCGCGTAACGCGCCGACGCCGGTCAGCACGCCGGCGAGGCGGCCATCGGCATCGAGACCCAGTGCAAGCCGGGCGCCGTGTGCGTGCAGTTGCTCGAAGACTTCCCGAGGCGGCGTGGCGAGCGGCACGGCGACCATGGCGGGCTCGGCGACGTCGGCCAGTCGCGCGAAGCGGTCGACGCCTGCGCAGGCTGCTTCGTCGACGATGCCCACCGGCTTGCCGTCACGGTCGACGATCACGACCGCGCCGTGCGCCCGCTTGTGCACGAGGTTGAGCGCGTCCGCCACGGCATCGCCGCCGGTCAGCACCAGCGGCGTGTCCCACACCGCGTGCCGGCTCTTCACCCACGCGACGATCTCGGTGACCGCCGCCGTGTCCACGTCCTGCGGCAGCACCACCAGCCCACCGCGGCGGGCGACCGTCTCGGCCATACGCCGCCCGGCGACGGCGGTCATGTTCGCCACTACCACGGGGATCGTCCCACCGGTGCCGTCCACAGTGGACAAGTCGACGTCGAACCGGGACTCGACGTCCGAACGGTTCGGCAGCAGGAACACGTCGTCGTAGGTCAGGTCGTGAGCGGGCACGTGCCCATCCAGAAAGCGCACGATTTCCCAGGTTACGTGCCTCCTGCGCGCGACGCGAGCCCAGCGCGGACCATGGGAGAATGGGTGCCGTGAACAGCCGCGACCGCGACGAGACGGGCCGTGCGCGCAACGCCCGCCCGCGCGACGGCCTCGGCCGGCCCCTGCCCTACGGGGTGGAGGGCGTGGCCCGGCAGCCAGAGGGTGTGCTGCGCACGCCGCAGCAGACCCTGACCGAGGCGCAGCAGCTCCTCGACGCCGGCCGCCCGTTCCACGCGCACGAGGTCTTCGAGGACGCGTGGAAGGCGACCGACGGCCCCGAACGCGAGCTGTGGCGCGGTCTGGCCCAACTGGCGGTGGGCATGACACATGCCTTGCGCGGCAACGGCAACGGCGCGGCTGCGCTCCTCGAACGCGGCGCGGAGAACATCGCGCCGTACCGCGACGCCCCTCCGCACGGGATCGACGTGCCCGGCCTGTTGACCTGGGCGCGGGCGCTGGTCGTGGAGGTGAAGGACCGGGTTCGGGCCGAGCCTGCCAGCCCTCGGCTGACTCGCTAGGGGGGCTGTCTCAGGCCTCCGGCCAGCCGCTCGAAGCCGCCTTCTCCGCGCCGATCGTGGTGCCCTCACCGTGACCGGTGCGGACGATCGTGTCGTCGGGGAGGGAGAACAGGCGTTCCCGGATGGACTTCACGATGGTCGGGTAGTCGGAGTAGGAGCGGCCGGTGGCGCCGGGTCCGCCGCGGAACAGCGTGTCGCCGGTGAACAGGACGCCGAGGTCGGGGCTGTGCAAGCAGATCGCGCCGGGGGCGTGGCCGGGGGTGTGCAGCACGGTTAGGTCGGTGCCGGCGACAGTGATCCGCTGGCCGTCGGCCAGGTCGCCGTCCGGGGCACGCTCCGGGTGGGTGAGGTCCCAGACGACGCGGTCGGCGGGGTGCAGCAGGATCGGTGCGCCGGTGCGCTGTGCCAGCTCGGGGGCGGCGTTGACGTGGTCGTTGTGTGCGTGGGTGCACACGATGGCGCGGACCGTGCGGTCGCCGACCACGTCCGCGATGGCATCCGCGTCGTGGGCCGCGTCGAGCACGATCACCTCGGTGTCGTCGCCGATGATCCAGACATTGTTGTCCACGTCCCAGGTGCCGCCGTCGAGTTCGAATACGCCCGACGTGACCAAGTTCTGCACTATCGCCGTCATAGCGCAGACCCTAACGGCCACTGGGCGTCCTGCCGACCTGCCGTCACTGTCTACTTCCAAGTAGACTTACTTGGGGTAAGTTATCCTCGGCGACGGGATCACCGATGACAGTCGCCCGGGAACTGCTGGCCGAACCGCTGAATCTGCGTTGTGGCGCCGGGTTTCTGGTGACTGGCTACGGTCGGGATGGTCGAGGGGTTGGATTCGGGTGCGGTGGACGTGATCGGGCTCGGTCGTCCGTACACTGTGGACACAAGGTTGCCTGCCCGGTTGCTGTCCGGTGTGGCCGTGCGTGCGGAGCGTCGGTGTCCGCAGCTGATCGTGGGGTCGTCACCGGCGGGCCGGACACTGGTCCACGGCCCGCCGGCGACGGGGTCATCGGCGATTGACCTTTCAGTGCAGGGCTTTCACCAGCGCCGGGACGAACACCGAAGCGTCCACGGTGCCCCAGCCGCTGGCGATGTCGAACCCTTGTGCGGCCTTGAATCCGACCACGCCGTCCTGGCTGTTGTCGCCTTCGGTCACGTCGATGACGCCCGAGGCGGTGCCGGACGGGCCCAGCTTCGTGTACAGCGCCGGGTTGATCTGGCCGAGCCGCCCGTGATTGGCCTGCACGGCCAGCGCCAGCACGCCCGCGAACAGCGGCGCCGACTGCGAGGTGCCCTGCACACCTTCCATGCTGATGTCCGGGAAGGAGCGCATCTTGCTGCCGGTGATCTCCTTGACGCCGTTCTGCCAGGACGGCCGCGCGTACGCCTTGGACAGACCCGCGCCTTCACTGAAGCCGTTTTTCTCGGCGGTCACCAGGTCGTCCGGCTTCGTGCGGTTGCCCTTCGCATCCAGGTGCAGCTGGGTTCCGCCGAGAGTGGTGACTCGCGGATCGCCGGCCGGCCAGCTGGCCACGCGATACGGGTAGTTGCCAGGGCCTTGCAGGTAAGCACCGGTCGGGCCGTCGTCGCCGGACGAGGCGACCATCGTGACGCCCGCGCGGCTCGCCCGGTCCAGCGCCGGGTCCAGCGTCTTGATCGAGGAGAACGAGGGGAAGTTCTCCTCGGTGGTGCCGAAGCTCATCGAGATCACGTCGGCGATCCGGTGCTGGGTAAGGTAATCCACCGCGTGCATCATTTCCGGCAACCCGGTGAAGCCCTGCGTCTCGGCGATGGGAGTGGCCGCGACGACGATCTTCGCGTTCGGCGCCATCGCGTGCATCATGGTGACGTCGAGGTCGGTTTCCCCGCCCCACGACTGGCATTCCGAGGTGTTCACACCGGGGTCGGTGCAGGCCGGCACCGGGCCGGAAGGCTGCAGTATCTCGACGTTCGCCGGGGGCAGGCCGTGCTTCTGCGAGTACTGGTCGAGTACTTCCTTGACCTTGTCGTCGCCGAACGAGACGAGCGTGGCCACCGTGCTGCCCGCGCCGGTGATGCCTTCGTTCCACAGCTTCGTGGCCTGATACGCCGTGCTTTCCTTGGGCAGCGCGGACATCGCGGCTTCGAGCTTGGCGACCCGGTCCGGCACGGTGGTGGCGCCGGCGAACGACTTCGCCGCGGCGGAGAAGTGGTGCTGGGCGGGCGGTTTCGGCGGTGCGGCGTTCGCTGCCGCGGCGAGTGAGGTGCCGGCCAGCGCCACCCCCGCCAGCAGGATCATCGGCCGGCGGAACCCGCGGACCACGGGCCGAACCCGCAACGTCATGCTCGTCTCCCCTTCGCCGGAAAAGCCTCCTCCTACTCTCGGCCAACCGGCCGGTGCGACGACATCGACTTTCGTCGGGCATTTTCCCGGAATCGGCGCCGATCCCGGAGAATTGCCCGGATTGCGGTCATTCCGCGCGATCGCCGCGCAGCAGCGAGCGCACCGTGTCCAGGGTGTCCGCCTCGGCGGGTTCCTTGTCTGGGCGGTAGCGCACGACGCGCGCGAACCGCAACGCCAGCCCGCCCGGGTACCGCGTGCTCACCTGAGCGCCGTCCAGCTCGATCTCCACCACCAGCTCCGGCCGGACGTGCACGGTCCAGCGGTCGCGGTGCGTCTCGATCTCCTGGAACCGCTCGGTCTGCCAGGCCAGCAGCTCGTCGGTGAGGCCTTTGAACGTCTTGCCCACCATGATCGGCGGCCCGCCGTCCGGGTCCCGCGCGCCGAGGTGCAGATTGGACAGCTTGCCGGTGCGCCGCCCGTGCCCCCACTCCGCGGCGAGCACCACCAGATCGATGGTGTGCACCGGTTTCACCTTGAGCCAGGCCCGTCCGCGCCGCCCGGCCGCGTAACCGGAGTCCAGGTCCTTGATCATCACTCCTTCATGCCCGGCCGCCATCGCCGCGTCGAGTACCGCGACCGGATCGGCCGGGCCCAGCTCACCCGGGATCACATGCGGACCGGCGACCCGCCGCAGCGCCGCGTTGCGCTCGGACAGCGGCGCGTCCAGCAGGTCCACACCGTCGAGATGCAGGCAGTCGAAGAAGTACGGCCGCAGCAGCAAAGCCCGCACCTGTTCCTCGCGGGTGCTGCCGAACCGGCTCATCGTCTCCTGGAACGGCCGCGGCCTGCCGTCGTCGCTGAGCGCGAGCGTTTCCCCGTCCAGCACCACGGATTCGCACGGCAGCGCCCGCACCAGCTCGACCAGCTCGTCCACACTGGACGTGATTTCCCGCAAGGTGCGCGTGTACACGTGGACCCGCGTGCCCTCGCGGTGCACCTGGATCCTGGCACCGTCCATTTTGTACTCGATCAGCGCGTGGGCGTGCTCGGCGACGGCCTCTTCCAGCGATTCCGCGGGCGTGGCCAGCATCGGCCGCACCGGACGGCCGAGTGCCAGCCGGAACTGCGCGAGCGCCACGGCCCCGCCGGTCAGCGCCGCCTGCCCGGTGACCGGCAGCTTCCCGGACAGCATGAACGCCCGCCGGACCTGGTCGAGCCCCACCTGCGCGGCGACCGCGATGGCCTCGACCATCACCCCCTCCAGCGCACCCTGCCGCAGCTCCCCGGTGATCAGCCGGACGACGAACTCCTGCTCGGCACGGGTGAGCCGGGCGAACAACGCGCCGAGCACCTCCGCCCGCCGCTTCACCGAACCGGCCCCGGCAGCCGCCGCAACCTCCGACAGCGCCGCGTCCACCTCGGCCACTTCGACACCGGGCTCGGCCACCGGGCCGACGGCGAGGTCGGCGAGCGTGCGCCAGCCCGCGCCGAGGCGGTCCTGCGCGGTCTGCCCGGTGAGATAGGCGATCACCGCGGGCAGTTCGGCGGCCGAGGCAGCCCGCAGCACCCCGGCCAGTACGGCGATCTTCGCCTTCCTGGACCGGGTGGCCGCCAGCTCGGCGGAAGCGGTGACGAGGTCGGTCAGCAGCACCAGACCATGATGACCCCGGGCACCGACAAAAACCGGCTCAAGCGTCCGGACGGGTGCAATACGCGTCCAGCTCCACTCCCTCCCGGCGCAGGCTGTGAAGGGACCCTTCACGGCCTCAGGAGGCTGTTGCGTTTTTGAGCGACCCGCCGGTGATGATCTTGGTGTGGGGTTGTGGTGGCGGGAGAATCCTGGTGTGGCTAGGGGTTTTCGTCCGGTGGATCGTGATCAGCAGTTCTTGGTGCCGGT
>NZ_QZFV01000114.1:0-35015 GCF_003600245.1 Amycolatopsis panacis | reverse complement strand
ACTCTGAGTCTGTGAAGGGTCCCTTCACGGACCCGAAACCGGTCCGGCGCACGCCACGAGGTGGTCGCACACACACCTCCGCATCGCCCGCTGCCGGGCCCCCGACCAACTTTGCCGGGGCCCTGGCCTCAGAGTCCGTGAAGGGTCCCTTCACAGCCATTCCGGGAGTGAGGTCGAATCAGCCCGCTACCGCGTCGACGCCGGTAAGGCGTGCCGGGCGGACGCGCACCAGGACCTTCCCTGGTGAGACGGCGTAGCCGACGTATCCGTCCCTGGCCTCGGCGGGCAGGTATCGCCGGGCGATCGCCTCGGCGCCCGCGCGGACCTGCGCCGGGTCGGCGACGATCTCGCCGTCGCCCTCGACGGTGACGAACGAGTACGGCGCCACGTCGTCGTGCACGGTCAGCGCCAGCGTCGGCGTGTTGTCCAGATTGCGTCCCTTGACGCTGTCCCGGCTGAGATTCAGCAGCACGTCGGAGCCGTCGACCGCGTACCAGAGCGGCACCGCGTGCGGGCGCCCGTCCGGACGGACCGTGGCGAGCACCGCGCTGCGGGTGCCTTCGGCGAGGAAGGCCAGCGCACGGCCGGGAGTCATCGTGGTGGGCATCGGAACCTCCGGAATCAGGGTCAGTAGGTGGCGGCGAGGCCGAACGCCGGGAACAGCGTGGCGTCGAACGTGGTGAACTCGGCGACCTTGCCTTCGCGCATGCGCATGACGTCGAGCTTGAACGCGCGGAAGACGGTGTCCCCGGGACGGCGCAGGTAGCTGGCCAGCGTGGGCTGGCGGTTCGCGCGGGTGATGACCAGCCGCCAGTCGCCCATCCGGTCCGGGCCGAAGGCGATCTCGTGCAGCGGCGCCATCGAGGCGAGGCCGTCGTAGCAATCCGGGTTCGGCGGCATGGTCACACGCACGTCGTCGCGGATCAGCGTGGTGAACGCGCTGGTGTCGCACTCCTCGTGGGCGCGGGCGAGCTTCTGCACGAGTTCGCGTTCCTCGGTGGTCGGATCGTCTGTCACCCATTCGGCCGAGCGCGCGGGCAGCCGGTCCCGCATGGTGGCGCGCGCCCGCTGGAGAGCGCTGTTCACCGACGGCACGCTGGTTTCCAGCAGCGTCGCGGTCTCGGCGGCCGGCCAGTCCAGGACCTCGCGCAGGATGAACACGGCGCGCTGCTGCGGGGGCAGGAACTGCAGCACGGCGAGGAATCCGAGTTCGATCGTCTCGCGCGCCACCGCGGCTTCCTCGGGTGCTTCGTCGAGCAGCCGGTCCGGATACGGCTGCAGCCACGGCACTTCGGCGAACGAGGTCAGCGCCGGAACCTGACGGCCGCGGCGTCGGATCGCGTCGAGACACGCCGTCGTGGCCACCCGGTACAGCCAGGCGCGCAGGTTGGTGCCGTCCTCGTACTGCTCACGGGAACGCCACGCGCGCAGCATCGTGTCCTGCACGGCGTCGTCGGCGTCCTCGAACGACCCGAGCATCCGGTAACAGTGCACGTGCAGTTCGCGGCGATGCTGGTCGGCGCGCGCGGCGAACTCGGGGTCGGCGGCGATGAGCTGCTCCGTTCCGGTCATGGCGGGTTCCTTCCGGTGCGAGTCTGCCCTGCTGGCAGCGCTTACGGGAGGTGGAACGACGCCGGACCCCGAAACTCATCGGTCCGCCGATGAGCTTTTCCCGCCAGCCCGGCTTCCCGGGGACGGTCGGCAAAGGCTGTGAAGGGACCCTTCACGGACGCAGAAGCTGTGAAGGGTCCCTTCACAGCTTCTGAGTCCGAGGGTGAGTCAGTGCCCGGCGTCGCGGGTGCCGGACCACGCGGCCCACAGCGTCGCGTAACGCCCGCCTGCGGACACGAGTTCGTCGTGCGTACCGGACTCGACGACGGCGCCTGCCTCGAGAACCACGATGCGGTCGGAGGCGGCGGCCTGGGTCAGTCGGTGCGCGACGACGAGGCCGGTCCGGCCCGCGAGCGCGGCCGCGGCCGCGGCCTCCAGGGTTCGCGCGCCGGAGCTGCCCGCCTCGGCGGTCGCCTCGTCGAGGATCGCCACCGGGGGATCGGCGAGCACGAGCCGCACGAGGGCGAGCTGCTGCGCCTGGGTGACGGTCAGCTGGTGACCACCCTCGCCGACGACGGTGGCGAGGCCGTCCGGCAGCGCTTCGGCCCAGTCGAGCGCGCCGACGGCGGACAGCGCGGCACGCAGCTCCGCGTCGGTCGCTTCCGGTGCGGCGAGCCGGAGATCGTCGGCCAGGGTGCCGCTGAACACGTGCACTTCCTGGCTGATCAGGGCGACCATACGGCGCGTCGCGGCCGGTCCCAGTTCTTCGAGGGGCACGCCGCCGAGAGAGACCGTTCCGGTGCTCGTGTGGTGGATGCCGGCAATGAGCTTCGCCAGCGTCGTCTTGCCCGCACCGCTGGCGCCGACGAGGGCGACGCGTTCGCCGGGCGCCAGTTCGAGATCCACTTCGCGCAGCACCGGGTGACCGTCCACATAGGAATGGCCGACGGCGGCGGCCTTGACCGAGGCGTCCACCGGCCGGGTGCGCCGGGCCGGTTCCGCGGGGGCGGGCAGATCGGCCACGCCGACCAGCCGGGCCAGGCTTGCGGCCGCCGCCTGCGCGTCGTCGACCAGGGCGAGCGCGGTGTTGATCGGGTTGAACAGGCTGTGGAAGTACAGCGCCGCCGCGGTCGCGACGCCGACCGTCGCGAGATCGGCGCCCACCAGCAGGAAACCGGTGGCCAGCACGGCGGACAGCCCGACGAACTCGGCCAGGTTGAGCCGTCCGTAGAAGCGGGTCATCAGCCGGATCCCGCTCAGCGTGAGCCCGACCGCGCCCTCCGAACGTCGTCGGACGCGCTCCACGTGCTCGTCGGCCAGCCGGTACGCGCGCACGGTCTTGGCGCCGCTGACGGTATCGAGCAGTTGCTGTTGCTGCGCGCCAACGGCGGCTCGTTGCGCGGCGTACAGCGGCTTCGCCTGACGTACGTACCAGCGCACGGTATGCAGCTGGATCGGCACGGCCAGCATCGCGGCGAGCAGGAAACGCCAGTCGAGCGCGGCCATCGCGCCCAGCGTGAGCACGATGGTGAGCACCGCGCGGAACAGCTCCGGCAGCGCTTCCCGGAGCGCTTCGGCGACCACCGAAACGTCGTTCGTGACGCGGGTGGTCAGGTCGCCGGACCCGGCCTTCTCCACCCGCTCCAACGGCAGGCCCAGCGCCCGGTCGACGAACCGCTCGCGCAGGTCGGCCAGCATCGTCTCGCCGAGCCGGGCGAGCATCGCGACGCCGAGCGCGGTGGCGACCGCGGAGCCGATGGCCACCAGCACCAGCTCGACCACTGGGGTGACCAGATCGCTCGCGGGCCGGTGCGTGGCGACGAGGTCGACGACGTGGCCGAGCAGGGGAGCGGTGAGCAGCCCGATCGCGGTCGCGCCGATGATGAACACGAACGCTCCGGCCGCGCGTCCTTTTGATGGGCGCAGTAGATCGCGGAGTACGGCGCGGATTCGTGTTCCGCTCGCGGTGGGCAGTAGTTCGCGGGCGTTCACCGGGTCACCGTCGCGGGGTAGGCGGTCTGGTCGTGGATTAGTGGGGTGTGGCTGTCTTCGAGCAGGGACGCCCCGGCCGCTGGCCCCTTCGATGGGTGCAGCAGGTCTCGGAGTACGGCGCGGATGCGTGTGCTGCTCGCGGTGGGCAGTAGTTCGCGGGCGTTCACTGGGTCACCGTCGCGGGGCAGGCGGTCTGGCCGTGGATCAGCGGGGAGCGGCTGCCATCGACCACGAGCGCCCCGGCCGCGCGCCCCTTCGATGGGCGCAGCAGATCCCGCGGCACGGCGCGGATGCGTGTGCCGCTCGCGGTCGGCAGCAGTTCCCGGGCCGTCACGAGAGCACCGCCGCCCGGTAGGCGGCCTGGTCGCGGACCAGTTCGGCGTGGCTGCCTTCGGCGCTCACCTGCCCGTCCTCCAGCAGCACGACGCGATCCGCGGCGGCCAGCAGCGCGGGGCTGGTCGTGACGAGGATGGTGGTCCGCGCCCGGCGGACCTGTGCGACACCGGCCGCGATCCGTGCCTCGGTGACGGTGTCCACGGCCGTGGTCGGATCGTGCAGCACGAGTACCGGCGTGTCGGTGGCGAGCGCGCGGGCGAGAGCGACCCGTTGCCGCTGCCCGCCGGAGAGCGAGCGTCCGCGTTCGGTGACCGCGGTCGCGGTGCCCTGCGGCAGGGCCTCGGCCACTTCGTCGGCTGCTGCCGCGGCGAGCACACCTTCCGGCAGCCTGGCCGTTCCGCCTCGCACGTTCTCCTCCAGGGTGCCTTCGAACAGGTCGGCGTCGTGCGCCGCGACGAGTACCGCCTCGCGCACCCGCACGGGGTCCACAGTGGACAGATCCACCGAGTCGATCCGCACGGTGCCGTGCGCCGGATCGGTGAACCGGCCGAGGCAGTCGAGCAGATCCGTGGCCGCGGCCGGGTCGGCGGTCACCACGCCGAGCAGCTCCCCGGGTGCCGCGGTGAGGTCCAGGCCGCGGAGTTTCCCGTGGGACACCTGGGAAAGCTCGACTCGTCCGGTCGGCGGCGAGGGGAGTGCCGCGTCGCCGCCGGGCACTGCGAGCGGGGCGTTGAGCACGGTCGCGACCCGGGCGGCGGACGCCCGGCCCTGCGCGAGCTGGCCGTTCACGCCGGAGAAGATCAGGAACGGCGACTGCAGATATTGCGCGAGCCCGACCGCGGCGACCAGATCGCCGACCGTCATGTCGCCTGCCGCCGCGAGCGAACCGCCGACCAGTGCGACCACCGCGATGAAGATCCCGGTGAGGGCCAGCAGCGCGCCGTTGTGCCAAGCCTGCGCGCGAGCGGCGCGGACGGTGGCGAAGAGCGATTTCTGGCTCGTGCGGCGATAGCGGGCGACGGCGGTGGGTTCCGCGCCGATGCCCTTGAGCACACGCAGGCCGGACACGAGATCGGCGGCGACACCGGACGCGTGCGCGGCTCGTTCCTGCTCGACCGCGCTGCGCTTCTCCAGCGGCTTGCCGATCAGATGCGCGAGGAACAGCAACGGCGGCGTGCCCAGCAGCACCAGCAATCCGAGCGGGACGGACATCCGCAGCAGCACCACGGCACTGACCACGAGCCCGGAAAGCCCGGCGACGCCCAGCGGGATCGCAGCGTTGACCCGTCCCACGCGGCGTGCGTCGGAAACCCCGACGCTGGCCAGCTCCCCGGCAAGGGCGCCGGTCTCCGCGCCGCCGCGCGGATGCAGCACCCGCCGGCTCAGCGCCAGCCGGATCTCGTGCGCCGACCGCACCGAAGCCCGCTCCGCGGCCCGCGCGCCGAACCGATAACTGGTCGACAGAACAAGGAAAACGACCGCGAGCACGGCCAGCCAGCCGACGAGCGTGAGCGCCGAGCTGTCCGCCACCGCCCGGTCCAGCACCACCCCGATGACCACGGGCACGAGCGCCTCGCCGCCTTGGTGACCCGCCGCGAGCAATGTCGCCAGCAGGACCGGTCTCCGCTGCCCGGCGATCGCCCGTCGCAGCACCTCGCGCCCGGTGGTCGCGCCCGCCGTGGTCACCGGTACCTCCGTGTCACTCGTCGTGGAAAGGTTAGGTTAGTCTAAGCTTTGCTGCCCTGTTCCCCGGAGGTGTCGTGGTTGTCAGCGTGAGCCCGCCGGCGCCGGTGGCCCCGCCCGTCCGGCGTGGCCGGACGGCGCGTGGTGCCGGGCTGATCGTGGCGTTCGCCGCGCTCGTGCTCATCATGCTCGTGAGCGTCTGGATCGGTTCGAAGAGCATCCCGTTCGGCTCGATCTGGTCGGTGCTCTGGCACGACGACGGCAGCGCGGACGCGGTGATCATCCACGACCAGCGCATCCCGCGGACGCTGCTGGGCGCGCTCGTCGGCGCGGCGCTCGGGCTGGCCGGCGCGGTGATGCAGGCGCTGACCCGCAACCCCCTGGCCGATCCGGGTCTGCTCGGGGTGAACAACGGCGCGTCCGCCGCGGTCGTCTCCGCGATCGCGTTCTTCGGGGTCAGCGGCGTGCTCGGCTACGTCTGGTTCGCCTTCCTCGGCGCGGCCGCGGCCTCGGTGGTGGTGTACGTGCTGGGAACGACGGGCCGGGCCGGGGCCAGCCCGGACAGGCTGGTGATGTCCGGCGCCGCGCTCACCGCCGTGCTGCAGGCGTACCTGAGCGCGATCCTGCTGCTCGACCCGAACACCTTCAACCAGTTCCGGTTCTGGAACGTCGGTTCGCTCAGCGGGCGCCGGGCGGACGTGCTGGTGCAGATCGCGCCGTTCGTGGCCGTCGGGATCGTGCTGGCCCTGCTGTTGGCACGGCCGCTGAACGCGCTCGCGCTCGGCGAGCAGACCGGGCGGGCGCTGGGCGCGCGGCCGGGCCGGACCCGGGTGCTCGGCGCGGTCGCGGTGACCCTGTTGTGCGGCGCCTCCACTGCGGCGATCGGGCCGATCACGTTCATCGGGCTGGCCGTCCCGCAGATGGTGCGGATCCTGGTCGGCCCGGACCAGCGCTGGGTGCTGCCCTACTCGATGGTGCTTTCCCCGGTGCTGCTGCTCGGTTCGGACGTGGTGGGCCGGGTGCTGAATCCGCCGGAGGAGCTTCAGGTCGGCATCGTCACCGCGTTCCTCGGCGCGCCGGTGTTCCTGGCGCTGTGCCGGCGGCGGAAGCTGGCGCGGCTGTGACCGCGGTGCGGGAGCGGCCCGCGGCGGTCCGGGTGCGGCCGCGGGCGCTGGTGACCGCGATCGTGCTCCTGGTCCTGGTGTTCGCGCTGGCCGCGGTGAGCATGACCACCGGGGATTACCCGCTGTCGGTGGCGGATGTGGTCAAGACGCTGTTCGGCTTGGGCGATGCCGGCACCGAGTTCATCGTGACCACGCTCCGGCTGCCACGGCTGGTGCTCGCGGTGCTGGTGGGGGCCGCGCTCGCGGTGAGCGGCGGGATTCTGCAGAGTCTGTCCGGCAATCCGCTGGGCAGCCCGGACGTGATCGGCTTCACCCAGGGCTCGGCCACCGGCGCGCTGCTGGTGATCGTGCTGGCACACGGCGATTCCGGGCAGGTCGCGCTCGGCGCGCTGGCCGGCGGGATACTCACCGCGCTGGTGGTCGGGCTGCTCGCCTACCGCCGCGGCGTCCAGGGCTTCCGGCTGATCCTGGTGGGCATCGGGATGGCGGCGATGCTGCTCGCGGCGAACTCGTACCTGGTCACCCGCGCCTCGCTGCAGGACGCGTTCTCGGCGCAGGCCTGGCAGGTGGGCGGGCTCAACGGCCGTGGCTGGGAGGAGGCAGTCCCGCTCGCGGTGGTCGTGGCGGTGCTGCTGCCGGTGGCCTTCGGCCTCGGGCGGCGGCTCTCCCTGCTGGAGATGGGCGACGACGCGGCCAAAGGTCTCGGCGTGCCGGTGGAACGCAGCCGGGCGCTGCTGATCGCCGCCGCGGTGGTGCTCTGTGCGGTCGCCACGGCGGCGGCCGGGCCGATCTCCTT
Source organism: Amycolatopsis panacis (assembly GCF_003600245.1). Classification (NCBI taxonomy): domain Bacteria; kingdom Bacillati; phylum Actinomycetota; class Actinomycetes; order Pseudonocardiales; family Pseudonocardiaceae; genus Amycolatopsis; species Amycolatopsis panacis. The sequence continues at coordinate 27,533 of NZ_QZFV01000114.1, read as the reverse complement.
CGTCGCGCTTTCCGCGCCGCAGCTGGCGAAACGGCTCACACGCTCGGCGCAGCCCGTTCTGGTGTGCTCGGCGCTGATGGGGGCGCTGCTGCTGGTCGCGAGCGATCTGGTGACCCGGGTCGTGTTCGGCGAGGAGGGCCTGCCGGTGGGTATCGCCACCGCCGCGATCGGCGGGCTGTACCTGATATGGCTGCTGTCCAGTCAGTGGCGGCGCAACCGCGGCTGAGCGCCGGGTCAGTGCTCGGCCGGTTCGGGGGCCTTCTCGATGGGCGTCGGTTCGCCGAACCGGGCCAGCGCGAGCGCCGCCGCGACCGCGAGCACGAACCCGGCCAGCGCTACCACCAGGAATCCCGGGCGGGTGCGGTCGCCGAGGAGCACGACGCCGATCAGGGAGGGCAGCACGGTCTCGCCGAGCACCATCATCGCGGTCGAGGTGGTCACGCTGCCGCGTTGCAATGCCGTGGCGTAGAACAACATCGCCAGGCCGCCCGCGACGGCCACCACGTACAGCGCGGGATCACGCAGCAGGTCCAGCGGCGCGAGGCTCGGGATCACCCGGCCGCTCACCGCGACCAGGCCGAAACAGAGCCCGGCGACCAGCCCGAGCGCGGGCGTCCGGATCCGGCGCCCGGCCTTGCCCGCGGCCAGCCCGGCGATCCCGAGCACCACGACCGTGCCGATCAGAGCCAGCCGGAAGCCGAGACCGACCTCGTTCGCCCCTTCGCTTTCCGCGGACGAGCCGAGCAACGCCAGTCCCGCGCAGACCACCGCGACCGCGGTCCACTCGCGGGCACCCAGCCGGACGCCGAACACCCGCACGGCCACCGCCGTCACCGCGAGGCTGGCGGCCTGCGTCGCCTGGACCACGAACAGCGGAAGCACGTGCAGCGCACCGATCTGCGCGACGAACCCGAGGACGTCGAGCCCCAGCCCGACCACGAACTTCCACTGCCGGAGCACCCGCAGCAACAGCCGCGGATCGACGCCCGCGCCGGCGTCCGGTGTCGCTTTCGCCGCCACCGCCTGCATCACCGAAGCGACGCCGTAGGCCACGGCTGAAAGCAACGCGCCCAGGAATCCCCACACCATGGCGTCGACCCTATGCCGGTCGTGATCGGCGCGCTCCGCCCGGACTCGCCGGCGGCCCGGCCGATAGGCTACGGGCATGGCAGATCAGCTGTACTTCCGCCAGTTGCTCGCCGGCCGGGACTTCGCGGCCGGCGATCCGGTCGCGACCCAGATGAGGAACTTCGCCTACCTCGTCGGCGACCGGGAGACCGGGGAAGCGGTGGTCGTCGACCCGGCCTACGCGGTGCGGGATCTGCTGGCCCTGCTCGAAGCGGACGGGATGCGGCTGACCGGCGCGATCGCCACGCACTACCACGCCGACCACGTCGGCGGCGACCTGATGGGCATCCCGCTGCCCGGAATCGCCGAGCTGCTCGCCGAAGCACCGGTGCCGGTGCACGTCAACGCGGTGGAGCGGGAGTGGGTCGGCCGGGTCACCGGCGTGTCCGAGGCGGACCTGCGCGGGCACGAGCACGACGACGTGCTGAGCGTCGGCTCGATCGACATCCGGCTGTTGCACACCCCCGGGCACACCCAGGGCAGCCAGTGCCTGCTGGTCGGCGACCGGCTGATCACCGGGGACACGCTGTTCCTCGAAGGCTGTGGCCGCACCGACCTGCCCGGCGGCGATTCGGACGAGATCTTCCGCAGCCTGCAGGGCCTCGCCGGGCTGCCCGGCGACCCGGTGGTCTATCCCGGGCACCAGTACTCGCCGGAGCCCTCGGCCGCGCTGTCGCGGGTGAAGGCGGCCAACTTCGTGTTCCGGCCGCGGTCGCTGGAGCAGTGGCGGCAGTTGTTCTCGGGCTGACCGGGCGCTGAGACGGGTCGGCCGGGGCCGCCGACGGCGCCGTGCCGGAATGAGGTTAGGCTAACCTCGTGTCCGGTTCGGCGCCGGGTTTCGCGGCGCCCGGGAGAAAGGTCCGTCGTCATCGTGAAGAAGCCCTCCCTCCTCGGTGTGGTGTCCGCTGCCGCGCTGCTCCTGCTGAGTGCGTGTTCGAGCGGGACGGAGCCCGCGAAGCCCGCCGGTGGCGCCGCGGCGGCGGACGGGTTCGCGTTCCCGGTCACCGTGCCGACGAAGTTCGGCGACGTCACCGTGGAGAAGAAGCCCGAACGCGTGGTCGCGCTCGGCTGGGGTGACGCGGAGACGGCGCTGGAGCTGGGCGTCCAGCCGGTCGGGGCGTCGGACTGGCTGCAGTTCGGCGGCACCGGCGTCGGCCCGTGGGACGCGGCCAAGTACCAGACCCCGCCGCAGCTGATCCAGACGCTCGAACCGAGCTACGAGAAGATCGCCGCGCTCAAACCCGACCTGATCCTCGACGTGCGCGGTTCCGGCGATCAGAAGCGGCACGACCTGCTTTCGAAGATCGCGACCACGGTCGGGGTCCCGGCCGGGGCGGACAACTACCTGACCTCCGCCGAGCAGGAGACCAGGACCATCGCCGCCGCGCTCGGCGCGAAGAAGCAGGGTGACGAGCTGCTCGCCAAGGTGGACAAGGCCTTCGCCGCGGCGGCCGCGGCGCACCCCGCGTGGAAGGGCAAGTCCGTCACCGTGGCCACCCGCACCGCCGAGGGCTGGGGCGCCTACACCGAGGGCGACGTGCGCCTCGGGTTCCTGCAGAAGCTCGGCTTCACACAGTCGCCCTCGATCGCCAAGCTCAAGCCGAACTCGGGCGGGTTCTCCGCTTCGATCTCCGACGAGCAGCTCGGTCTCCTGGACGCGAACCTGATCGTCGCGTTCCCGATCTTCATCGACCGCAAGCAGATCGACGGCGATCCACAGTGGACACTGATACCGGCGGTCAAGGACAACCGTTCGATCGTGATCGACGGGGAACTGTCCAACGCGTTCTCCGCCGGCACCCCCGGCGCGCAGCTCTACGCGCTCGACAAGCTCGTGCCGCTGATGGAGAAGTCCGGGCTCAAGTAGCCCGGCCGATCAGAGGCGCTCCGGGGAGACTTCGATCAACGGCAGTTTCTCCAGCTCCGCAACGGACATCGACGCCGTTGCGCGGCGCAGCCGGTCCTGGTGCTCGGTGATCCTGCGCTCCACGATCCCGCTGAGTTCGTAGGCCAGCGCGCCGGTCTGGCGGACGGTGGTGTCGTCCAGCGCCGCGTGCGGGGTGGAGGTGACGGCGATGCCGGCGGCGTGTCCTCCGGCATCCTGCGCGGCACCGACCGTGAACTGCTCGCGCGGGTTGCGGGAGGGGTCGGCGTAGTGCTTGCGCAGCTTCCGTAAAACCTTGTGCCACTCCAGGACTTCGCCGCGCAGCCGGGTTGAGGTGACGTCCTCGTCGGTCAGCGGGCCGCGGGCGAAACATCGCGCGTAGGACAGCAGCGCGGTCGTCCAGAGCGACTCCACGGTCAGGTCGTCGCGTTCGCCGTCCCGGGCGAGCGCGGCGATCAGGCGTTCGCAGCAGGTCAGCACGGTCTGCAACTCGTCGAGCGCGGACACGAGCCCGGCCAGTGCCTGCGCGTCCGGGGTGGCGAGCTGCCGGATGGAGGACGGTCTGGCGGACGAGTTGGTCATGGGAGGGCCTGCCTGCCTCAGTGGTCGGGGGTGACGATGCCGTACTCGTGGATCTTGCGGTAGATCGTCGCTCGCGAGACGCCGAGCAGCCGGGCCGCGCGGGCCTTGTTGCCGTCCGCGTCCTCCAGGCCGCGCACGATCGCGTCGCGTTCGGTCTCTTCGAGGCGGTTGAGCTGCTTGCGTGCGACGGTGTGGAACTCGGGTGGCAGATCGTAAGGATGGACGGCTCCGGTCCGGCGCTGCTGCCCGACTCGCTTGAGCACCTCGTAGAGCTGCGTGACGTTGCCCGGCCAGGCAGCGCGCATCAGCAGGTGCATCGCCGTCGGTGCGCAGGTGAGCTGGCCACCGTGGCCGAGTTTGGACAGGAAAAGCGGAACCAGCTCGCTCAAATCCTCGGCGTGCGCGCGAAGCGGCGGGACGGTGACGGTGCGCGGGAAGAGTGACAGAAGGGCGGCCAGCTCGGACCCGGTCTCCGTGTCGGAACCCAAGGTGAGCACGACCCACGGCGGCTTCGCGCCGGACGGCGAGCGGGCTTCGCGAAGAACGTCGGCGAGGGTGTGCGCTTCGGACACGCCGAGCTGGTCGGCGTGCCGGACGATCAGGGCTTCGACCGGATCCGTGAGCAGCTCCTCAACCAGTTCCCGGTCCCAGGACGGACCGGCGAGCGCGGCATCGAGGGTGTGCACCCGGCCCGCCGGGTTGTGCCGCCGGTGGACGCCTTGGGCCACGGCGTGCTTGCCGGTGCCCGGTTCGCCGGCGAGGACCAGCCAGTCCCGCCGCGCGTAGGCGTCGTCGACTTCGTGACAGCAGCGCAGCCACGGTGCCGAAGAGCCGACCACGCCCGGCAGAAACAGCGGCAGGATCGGTGCCGCCTGCACCCGCTCGTCGTCGTTCTCCAGGAGCTTGGCCGACAGCACGGTGCCGGCGGTGGACGTCTCGTTGTCTCCGCTGATCGTGCGGCAGTGCATCCGCACCCGGCTCCCGGTGGTCAGCGCGACGGTGGCGGTCGCTCGGGGGCCGGTGGCCAGCGCTTCGGCGGCGTGGGCCAGCAGCACGGTCTGGTCGGCCGGGTCCAGCAGCTGCCGCGCGGCGTCGTTCATCATCACCAGGTTGTCGTTGACCGCCATGACGATGCCCGTGCTGCGGCGGCAGGCTTGCAGATATGCCTGGAACAGGATCAGTTCACGGATGTTGCTGTGCAGCAGCAGCGACTGGCGGATCTGCTCGGCCGCCGTGCGGGCCAGCGCGATCAGCAGCCCGCCGGCGTCCCTGCGCCAGCAGGTGAGGTCGACCGCGCCGATCGTCTTGCCGGAGATCGGGTGCTGGATCGGCACCGCCGCGCAGGCGAGGTCCTCCAGGTGCTCGGCGTAGTGCTCGTGGCCGAACACGTGCGCCGGCCGGCCCTCGTACAGCGCGGTCCCGATCCCGTTCGTGCCCACGAACCGCTCGCCGTAGTTGAATCCGGGCAATAACTCCACGCCCTCCAGATGCCGGTGCAGGTCCGGGTCGCCGGTGCGCTGGCTCAGCACGACCCCGCTCGGGTCGGTCACGATGAGGCTGATCGGCTGTCCGGCGAGCTGGTCACCCAGCCGGGCGAGCACGGGCGCGGCGCCGCGGACGAGGGGGACCTCGAGATCCCGGTCGTCGACGTAGGGCAGGGCGATGTGATCGGCGGGCACCCGGAGATCGCGCGAGCGGCGCCAGGAGGACAGGATCGGCTGCCGCACCTGGTCGGTCTCGACGGCCGCGGACGTCAGGAACCGCACCCGGGCCTGCGCCAGGTTGTCGTCGTCGGCGGCCACGGTGGCCGGAGGACTCTTCGATTGGGGAAGATCGTCCACGGGATCTCCCTCCTGCGCCCGCCGGGCACGGCGGAAGGAACGCATGCGGGTGTCCTGGGTGCCAGCGTACGGGACCGCACGCGCCCCGGCGGTGTCTCAGATTGAGACAGCTTCGGGACCGGTCCGGGCGTCTGCTGGATTACGGGGACGAAGGAGGCGCCCTATGTCCGGCGAGCGGCCGTACCGGCCGGCACCGCAGACCTGCAACCCGTGGACGATCGTCGACCTGGTCTTCCGGTACCTGGCAGATCAGGGCCTGCACCCGGTCCTGGGGGAGGCCGGCAATCCCGGCGAACCGGCCGCGCGGCTGCTGTGCGCGCTCGGGATCGTGCCGGAAACGCAGGGCGACCAGCGGGCGCGCGACGTCGCGAAGGAGGAGCTCGCACGGTTGCGCACGGCGCTGCTGGACGAGCCCGGAGATGTCCCAGATTGAGACTCGGCGCCCGCGCGGGCGGGCTTCTAATCGAAGTGTGGGACGTGCGTCCCGAGCCGAACCGTGCTGCCCGATCCGGGCGCCAGGTCGGTGCAGCACCAGCCGTCGGTGCGAGCGACGGGTGAGGAGAGACCCATGAGCCGCCAGAGTGTGGCGAAGGCCCATCAGAAGATCCAGGAACTGTCCTGGGAACCGGCCTATCACGAGCCGGTGTCGCAGTACGGGACCGACTACACCTTCCAGAAGGCGAAGAAGAAGGACCCGCTCAAGCAGGTTCTGCGGTCCTACTTCCCGATGCAGGAGGAAAAGGACCACCGCGTGTACGGCGCGGAGGACGGTGCCATCCGCGGCAACATGTTCCGTCAGGTGCAGGAGCGCTGGCTGGAGTGGCAGAAGCTGTTCCTGAGCATCATCCCGCTGCCGGAGATCTCGGCGGCCCGGGCGATGCCGCTGCTGTTCCGCACGGTGCCGAATCCGGAGCTGCACAACGGCCAGGCGATCCAGATGATCGACGAGGTCCGGCACTCCACGATCCAGCAGAACCTCAAGCGCCTCTACATGAACAACTACATCGACCCGGCAGGCTTCAATTCCAGCCTGCGCAACTTCCAGAACGACTACTGCGGGACCATCGGCCGGCAGTTCGCCGAGGGGTTCATCACCGGTGACGCGATCACCGCGGCCAGCATCTACCTGACGATCGTCGCGGAGACGGCGTTCACCAACACGCTGTTCGTGGCCATGCCCGCCGAGGCAGCCGCCAACGGCGATTACCTGCTGCCGACGGTGTTCCACTCGGTGCAGTCCGACGAGTCCCGGCACATCAGCAACGGCTACGCGACGCTGCTGATGGCACTGTCCGACGAGAGCAATCACCAGCTGCTCGAACGCGACCTGCGGTACGCGTGGTGGAACAACCACCGCGTGGTGGACGCCGCGATCGGCACGTTCATCGAATACGGCACGAAGGACCGCCGCAAGGAACGGGAAAGCTACGCGGAGATGTGGCGCCGTTGGATCTACGACGACTACTACCGCAGCTACCTGGTACCGCTGGAGAAGTACGGCCTGGTCATTCCGCATGACCTGATCGAGGAGGCGTGGAACCAGATCTGGAACAAGGGGTACGTGCACGAGGTCGCCCAGTTCTTCGCGACCGGCTGGCTGGCCAACTACTGGCGGATCGACCCGATGACCGACGAGGACTTCGAGTGGTTCGAGTACAAGTACCCCGGCTGGTATGACAAGTACGGCAAGTGGTGGGAGAACTACGCGCGGCTGTCCATGCCGAACGGGCACAACCCGATCGCGCTGGAAGACGTCGACTACGTGTACCCGCACCGCTGCTGGACCTGCATGGTGCCGTGCCTGGTCCGCGAGGACATGGTCATGGAGAAGGTGGACGGGCAGTGGCGGACCTACTGCTCGGAGCCGTGCCGCTGGACCGACGCCGAGGCGTTCCGGCCGACCTACCAGGGCCGGCAGACGCCGAACATGGGCCAGCTGATCGGCCTGCGGGAGTGGGAGACCCTCTACCACGGCTGGAACTGGGCGGACGTCGTGTCCGACATGGGTTACGTCCGCGACGACGGGAAGACCCTGGTCGCGCAGCCGCATCTGAACCTGGATCCGAAGAAGATGTGGACGCTGGACCACCTGCGCCGGTGCCCGCCGCTGCAGAGCCCGAACGTACTGCTCAACGAGATGACCGATGCCGAGCGGGCCGCGTTCGCGGCCGATTACAACCGCCAGGGACCGGCCGGGCGCCCGGCGCCCGCGAACGTCTGAGGCGGGCCGGGAGAGCCGGCAGCGGAAGGGTTCCACCGGGTCCTTCCGCCGCCGGTGCCGCGGAGCGCAGCGCCGGACCCGATGAGGAGCCATGGGAGAAAAGCACCTGGTGCGGTTCGAGCCGGTCGGGATCGAGATCGAGGCCGACGAGGACCAGACCGTTTTGCGCGCCGCGGCCGAGCAGGGCGTGCTGCTCATGCACGGCTGCAAGGAGGGCCAGTGCGCCTCCTGCAAGTCGTTCCTGCTCGAAGGCGACGATGTCGAGCTGGATCGCTACTCGACCTTCGCGCTGCCCGACTACGAGAAGGAGGAGGGGTTCACGCTGCTGTGCCGGGCGCACGCCTACGAGGACCTGACGATCGAGCTGCTCAACTACGACGAGGAGATGATCCGCTCCGGGCTGCCGATCGTGCAGGCGGTCGTGGAGGTGGTCTCGGCCGAGCACGTCACGCACGATCTGCGGCACCTGATCGTGGCGCTGGTCGAGCCGGGGGAACTGAAGTTCTTTCCCGGGCAGTACCTGGATTTCGCGATCCCGGGCACCGGGGAGACCCGGTCGTTCTCGATGGCGAACGTGCCGGGCCGGGCGGGCGGGCGGCTGGAGTTCGTGATCAAGATCTATCCGGACGGGTTGTTCTCGCGGTTCCTCGACACCCAGGTCCACCCCGGCGACCGGCTGGAGGTCTCCGGGCCGTTCGGCGCGTTCACCCTGCGGGACTCCCCGGGCGCCGATCTGGTCTTCGTCGGTGGCGGAGCGGGCATGGCGCCGATCCTGTCGCTGCTGCGGTCGATGGCCGACCGCGGCATCGACCGGAAGGCGACCTTCTACTACGGCGCGCGGGCCAGGCGGGATCTGTGCTTCGAGCAGGAATTGCGGGCGCTGGAGCAGACGCTGCCGTCGTTCCGCTACGTGCCCGCCCTATCCGAGCCCGGCGAACAGGACGAGTGGGACGGGGCGACCGGCCTGATCACCGATGTGCTGCGGCACAACGAGTCCGATCTGACCGGCGCCGACGCGTATGTGTGCGGGCCGCCGCCGATGGTGGAGGCCGCGCTGGACCTGCTGCCGAAGCTCGGGGTCGCGGAGAAACGCGTCTTCTACGACAAGTTCACCACCACCGGGGAGCCGGACGGGCCCTGACCGGGACGAATGCCTTGACAGGTAAAGGAAGAGCCGATGACCATCACGCCAGAGCGCAGCGTGCCGAAGCCGGTTTTCACCGACGCCGAGGCGGGCGCGAAGAATTTCCCGGACGCGAGCCTGCGCCGGTTCACCTACTTCACCCCGGCCAAACGCAAGCAGAGCCACTACGAGGACGTCACGGTCGAAGTGCAGCCCGATCCCCGGCACTACCTGTCGCAGGGCTGGCTGTACGGATTCTCGAACGGAGTCGGCGGCTATCCGCTGGAGTGGACCAAGCTCAAGGCCTGGGGCAGCGACCGTCCCGTGCCCCCGCACGGGCGCGGCACCGGCGGCAAGGGGTACGACTGGCCCGCGCTGGGGTGGCACGAATTCCGTGACCCCAACGAGGAATGGGAGATGACCCTTTACCGCTACAACGCGAACGTGGTCCGCCAGCTGAACCAGAACGTCGAGGCGGCGCGCCAGTGCAAGGCCTTCGAGCAGTGGAACCCGAACTGGGTGACCTTCGTGGCGCAGCACCTGGGCGCGTGGATGCACGTCGACCACGGCTTGGGCCTCTACCTGTTCGCCAACGCCAACCGGCGCGCGCCGACCAACATGCACAACAACGCGATCTCGGTCAACAGCATGCACCGGATCCGCGCCGCGCAGGATCTCGCGCTGTACAACCTCACCCTGACCGAGGAGATCGAGGGCTTCGACGGATCGGCCCACCTGAGCACGTGGGATTCCGACCCGGCTTGGCAGGGTGTTCGCCGGGTCGCCGAGGAGCTGACCGGAATCGACGACTGGTGCGAGGCGGTCTTCGCGGGCAACGTGGTGTTCGAGCCGCTGGTCGGGGAGATGTTCCGCAGCAACCTGGTCCAGCAGGCCGCGCCGGCCAACGGGGACTTCGTCACCCCGACCATCGTCGGTGCCGAGGAGTACGACTTCGCCGAGCGGGACCTGCGCTACACCCGGGCGATGTTCCGGCTGCTGACCGACGACCGGGAGTTCGCGGAGCACAACAAGAATCTGCTGCAGCAGTGGCTGGCGAACTGGGTGCCCCGCTGCCTCGCCGCGGTGCGGACGCTGCAGCCGGTGTGGTCGCAGCCCGACGCGAAGCCACCCCGGTTCGAAGACGGTCTCGACCGGGCGAAGAGCCGGTTCGAGGGCATCCTGTCCGATCTCGGCCTGCACACACCGAAGGAGCTGGCGCAGTGACTACGTTCACCACGGCGGAAAGCCCGTTCAAAGTCGACAGCACCGCCTCCAACCGGTGCGGCTTCACCTTGATGAACAACCAGGTCGGCGTGATCGTCTCGGAGGTGATGGACCGCTACGACAATGTCACCATCACCCCGCTGCCGTCGATGATCCGGGTCGACGCGGTGGGCCGGATGGACCTGGTGTACGCGGACGTCGACGAGGCCGCCGGCGAGGAAGAGGGCTGGTTCAACTCCGCGGAGTTCGAGGAGAGCATGTCCACCCACTACGGCCGGATGGTGCACCTCGACGATCGCACGATCATGTTCGCCAACCCCGAGGACGCGGCCGAGTACCTCGACTTCGACCTCAAACCCCTCCGCTGAACCGCCGGCGCGAGCCCCGGGAGGACAACGATGTATGAGAAGGACGGCGAAAAGTACTTCGTGGTCGACGGCCACACGCACTTCTGGGACGCCAGCCCGCAGAACTGGGTGCCCGGGCAGGAGGAGTACGCGAAGGGCTGGATCGAGTGCTTCCACGCCTACCAGGGGCTCGGCCCGCCCGACACGCACTGGCCGATCGACCGGTTCCAGAAGTACTCCGAAGAGCTGATGATGCACGACCTGTTCGAGGTCGGGCACGTGGACAAGGCGATCTTCCAGCCGACCAACCTCCGGCAGTGGTACGTCGACGGGTTCAACACCACCGAATCCGACGGCGCTATGGCGGAGCGGCACCCGGGCCGGTTCCTGGTCAACACGACGTTCGACCCGCGTGAGGGCGAAGCGGGGATGCGCGCGTTCGAGGAACGGGTGAAGCGCTACGGCTGCAAGGGCGTCAAGCTCTACACCGCCGAGTGGCGGGGCGACTCGCGCGGCTGGAGCCTCAAGGATCCCGAAGCCGCCCGGTACCTGGAAAAGTGCGAGGAACTCGGGGTACGGAACATTCATGTCCACAAAGGACCGACGATCTGGCCGCTGGACAAGGACGCCTTCGATGTGTCCGACATCGATTACGTCGCCACCAATTTCCAGGGCTTGAACTTCATCGTCGAACACGTGGGCCTGCCGCGCATCGAGGACTTCTGCTTCATGGCCACCCAGGAGCGCAACGTCTACGCCGGCCTCGCGGTCGTCGTCGGCGGCCTGATGCACGCACGGCCGAAGTTCTTCGCGAAGGTCATGGGCGAGCTGATGTTCTGGCTCGGCGAGGACAAGCTGATCTTCGGCGCCGACTACGCGATCTGGGAACCGAAGTGGCAGGTGGAGGGCTTCGTCGACTGGACCATGCCCGCCGATGACGAACTGTCCGACTTCGCGCCGCTGACGGTGGTCCAGAAGAAGAAGATCCTCGGTCTCAACGCGGCCCGGCTGTACGACATCGACGTGCCCGCCGAGTTGCGGGTCGAGGACGCGCCGGTCGTCGAACCGGTCGGTGTGCCGGGGCCATGACGGCCACGGACGCCGCGATGGCCCGGACCGCTCCGCTGCCGGTCGCCCCCTCCGGGGACCTGGCGGCGGCGGTCCGGTCGGCGCTGGACACGGTGCGGGACCCCGAGCTGGACGAACCGGTCACCGATCTGGGGTTCGTCGAGCGACTGGAGGTCGCGGCGGGCCGGGTGGTCGTGCGGCTGCGGCTGCCGACCTACTTCTGCGCGCCGAACTTCGCCTTCCTGATGGTCGCGGACGCCTATGACGCGGTGTCTTCGGTGCCGGGCGTCGGCACGACCGAAGTGGTGCTGCAGGACCATTTCGCCGCCGAGGCGATCAACCAGGGAGTCGCGGCGCGTGCCGGTTTCGTCGCGTCTTTCGCGGGCGAGGCGGTCGACGAGCTGGACGGGCTGCGCGCGGACTTCCTGCGCAAGGCCGTGCTGGCCGGGACCGACCGGGTGTGCCGGGCGCTGACGGCCGCGGGCCGGGACCGGGCCGAGCTGGCGGGGCTGACCCTCGGTGACGCGCCCGCGGGCGCCGACCGGGAACGGCTGCGTGCTCGTCGGCATGAGCTGGGCTTGCCCGCCGGGGACGATGACCCGCTGCTGGTCGACTCGTGGACCGGCGCCGCGGTGCCGGCCCGGGATCTGACCCGGCACCTGGGTCTGGCGCGGCTGACGCGGACCGGTCAGGAGGCCAACTCGGCGGTCTGCCGCGGCATGCTGCGCGCTCGCTATCCGCAGGTCGCAGAAGAGGAGGGCAGATCATGAAAGCCGTGCGGCTGCACGCCTACCACCAGCAGCCGGTGATCGAGGAGGTCGACGAGCCGACCGTCAAAGGCCCGTTCGACGTCGTCGTCAGGATCGGCGGCGCCGGTGTGTGCCGTACCGATCTGCACATCATCGAGCAGCAGTGGGCGGAGAAGTCCGGGGTGACCCTGCCTTACACGATCGGGCACGAGAACGCGGGCTGGGTGCACGATATCGGCTCGGCGGTGTCCACTGTGGACGTCGGTGATCCGGTGATCCTGCACCCGACACCGACGTGCGGGCTGTGCCCGGCCTGCCGCGCGGGAAACGACATGCACTGCGCGAATTCGGCTTTCCCGGGCATCGACTGCGATGGCGGCATGGCCGAGTACCTGCTCACTTCGGCCAGGGCGTGCATCAAGCTCGACCCGGGGACCCGGCCCGAGGACGTCGCCGCGCTCGCCGACGCCGGGATCACCGCCTACCACGCGGTGCGCAAAGCCGTCCCGCTGCTGTACCCGGGGACGGTGTGCGTGGTCAACGGCGCCGGGGGACTGGGGCACATCGGCATCCAGTCGCTGCGCGCGCTCACCGCGACGACGATCGTGGTGGTGGACCGCAATGCCGAGGCGCTTTCCCTGGCCGAGGAGCTGGGTGCCGACCAGACCGTGCTCGCCGACGGCAAGCAGGTCGACGCGGTCCTGGACCTCACCGGCGGGCAGGGTGCCGAGGTGGTGCTGGACTTCGTCGCCGAGCAAGGCGCCCAGCAGGACGCGTTCGCGATGACCCGGCGGGGTGGCGCGCAGTTCGTGATCGGGTACGGCGGCACCCTCGAAATTCCCGCGATCGACCTGATCTCGACCGAGCGGAGCGTGGTGGGCAACCTGGTGGGCACCTACAACGACCTCGCCGAGCTGATGGTGCTCGCGCAGACCGGCCGGGTCGCCCTGCACACCGTGAAGTACCCGCTGGACGCCGCGCTGGACGCACTCGCCGATCTGGACCACGGCCGGGTGCGCGGCCGGGCGATCCTCACGCCCTGATCCCTCCCCGGCCCCGCCGGTGGACCCCCACGCTGGAGGACACAGAGGAGCACGCACGATGGCCAAGGAACTGCGCTTCGGCCCGGAGGCCCGCGACCTGCTGCGGACCGGAGTCGACAAGCTCGCGGAGGCGGTGAAATCGACGTTGGGGCCCAAGGGCCGCAACGTGATCATCGAGAAGATCACCGGTTCGCCGGTGGTGACCAACGACGGGGTGACCATCGCCCGGGAGATCCACCTGAAGGACCAGTTCGAGAACATGGGCGCCCAGCTGGTCAAGGAAGCCGCGATCAAGACCAACGACGTGGTCGGGGACGGCACCACCACCGCGACGGTGCTGGCCCAGGCCATCGTGCGGGAGGGCATGGCCGCGATCGCCGAGGGCGGCAACCCAGTGCTGCTCAAGCGCGGTATCGACCACGCCGTGGCCCGGCTGGTCGAGCACCTGGAGAAGGCCGCGCACCCGATCCGGGACGAACGGGATCTCGCCCGGGTGGCGGCCATTTCGGCGAACGACGACGACGCGGTCGGCGGGATCATCGCCAAGGCACTGCACACCGTCGGCGAAACCGGCGTCGTCACCGTCGAAGAGTCGCCCACGCTCGGCATGAGCATCGAATTCGTCGAAGGGTTCGAATTCGACAACGGCTACGTCTCGCCGTATCTGGTCACCGATCCGGGCCGGCTGGAAGCGGTGCTCGACGATCCCTACATCCTGATGTGCGCGGAGAAGGTCACGAAGGTGCAGCAGCTGATGCCGGTGCTGGACAAGATCATGCGGGCGCCCCGGCCGCTGGTGCTGATCGCGGAGACGGTGGAAGGCTCCGCGCTGAGCATGCTGGTGCACAACCACGTCAACGGGACCTTCCGGGCGGTGGCCGTGCGGGCACCGGGATTCGGCGACCGCAGGCTGCACAAGCTGGAGGACCTCGCGGCCGTGGTCGGCGGCGCGGTGCTGTCCCGGCAGTCGAGCTTCACCATGGAGACGATGGCCCTCGAACATCTGGGCCGGGCCCGGCAGGTGCGGGTCACCGCGAACGCCACGTCGATCGTCGGCGGCGGCGGGTCGGCCGAGAACGTCGAATTCCGGGTCCGGCAGTTGCGGGCGGAACGCGAGCGTGCCCAGTTCGGGATCGACGAGGACGTGCTCACCGAGCGAATCGGCGCGCTGACCGGGCAGGTCGCGCTGATCCGGGTCGGCGCGGCGACGCCGGCCGAACTGAAGGAACTGCAGCACCGGGTCGAGGACGCGCTGTCGGCGACCCGGGCCGCGATGGCCGAGGGCATCGTGGCCGGCGGCGGCGCCGCGCTGCTGCACGCGGAGAAGGTCCTGTCCGGCCTCGATCTCGACGGCGACTACGCGACCGGCGCGGAGATCGTCCGGCGAGCTCTGGGCGAACCGGCGTTCCTGATCGCGGCCAACGCGGGGTGCCCGGCGCAGGAGGTCGTCGAACGGACCCGCGGGCTCGGGGACGACGAGGGCTTCGACGCCCTGGCGGAACGCTACGGCGACCTGATCGAGCTGGGCGTGCTCGATCCGTTGCGGGTCTGCCGTTCGGCGCTGCAGAACGGCGCCTCGGTGGCGGGCTTACTGCTCACCACGAACTCGCTGATCGCCGAGGAACAGACCCCCTGGGGTGGCAGCCCGGCGCTGATGACCGAGTTCGGTCCGCTCGACGAGGGCCTGCATCAGCCCTCGCCGGATGCCAGCACACCGCAGTCACTCGGAATGGGGCCTTCCGTGGGTTGATTCCGGTCGAAGGAACAGAGGTTGATGGCTATGTCGCACGAAGTACACAGCAACGAATCGCCGGCGACGCCCAGCGCGCACGAGGTGCGCACGATGGTCGAGCGGGAGCACCCGCCCGCACCGGAAGCCCCGCCCGAAGCCGGCGTCGCCGCCGGCGGCGACCCGTTGATCGTCGCACTGCCGATCTTCGCGGTCGGCTCGCTCGCGCTGGGCGTCGCGCTGATCGGCGCCCTGCCCGCGGTCACGCTGGGCTCGGTCATCCCGATCGTCCTGCTGGGCACCGGGTTGTTCCTCGGCGTGGTCACCGTGTGGGCCGCGGCGCTGGGACAGACGATGGTCGCCGGGATCACCGGCACGTTCTCCGGGTTCTGGCTCAGCCTCGGCGCACTCCTGCTCGGGTTGACGCACGACTGGTACGGCATCGCCGGGACCAACGCGGCGGCCGTCTCGGGCACTCAGGAGTTGTTCTTCATCGCCTGGGGCTGCCTGTTCCTGTTCCTGCTGATTCCCGTGCTGCGGCTGCCGGCGATCTACCCGGCGATCGTCGGACTCGTGGTGGTGGCCCTGGCGCTGGGCGCGGCCTCCGCGCACACCGGCAACGCCACTCTGCTCAAGGTCGCCGGGTACGTGGTCCTGGTGTTCGCGTTCCTGGGCTTCTGCGCGTTCGTGAACGTCGGATTGACCGCCATGGGAGCGAAGCGGCCCTCCCCGCCGCTCGGCGCGCCGCTCATTTCGTAACCCCTGAGGCGGGCGGAGAGGACGGGTCCCGCGCCGGCCCGTACTCTCCCGCCCGCCGATCGAGGCTGTGAAGGGACCCTTCACAGCCTCAGGGTCCGTGAAGGGTCCCTTCACAGCCCCCCGCCGCACGGAGCGTCACGGCGGCGGGGAAGGTGGGCGTGGGCCGGTACGGGGCGTGCATTACGACGGTGGCACGATTCCCCCCGACCACTACCGGCCACCGGCGATGATCGATCAGGTATGCGTTCGCCGGACCGCCCTTGCAGGAGGACCCCTTGGCGACGCTGCCCCGCCGGACGATCTACCGCTATTCGCTCGGCTCGTTCGTCACGGGCTCGTTCGGCACCGTGCCGGGGCTGCTCCTGTTGCCGTATCTGACCGACACCATGGCGGTGCCCGCCGCGGCGGCCGGGGTGATCGTGTTCGTGCCCAAGGCGTGGGACGTGGTGTTCAACCCGATCGCCGGGCGGCTCTCGGACGCCGATCTGGTGCGCACCGGCAGCAGGCGGCGGTATCTGCTGCGCGGCGGGATCGGCGTGGCGATCCTGTTCGCCGCGCTGTTCGCGCATCCGGGCTTCGGCAAGCCAGTGGCGGACGCGGCCTACGTGGTGGTCGTGTTCTTCCTGTGCGCCACCGCGTATGCCTTCTTCCAGGTGCCGTTCAACGCGCTGCCCGCCGAGCTGACCGAGTCCGCGGCCGAGCGCACCCGGCTGACCAGCGTGCGGATCGGCGTGCTGGCGGTGGCCATCCTGATCGCCGGTGGTGGCGCCCCGGCGATCACCGACGCGCTCTCCGGCGTGGCGGGTTACCGGGTCATGGGCCTGGTGATGGCGGTGATCATCCTGCTCGCCACACTCGGGGTCTACTTCGGACTCCGGGACGCGCCGGTCGGCTCCCTGCGGCCGAACACCGTGCGGATCAAGGAACTCGTCCGCACCATCGCGCAGTGGCGGCCGTTCCGCTGGCTGCTCGGCGTCTACTTCATCCAGGCGCTCGGCATCGGCACCGTGCTCGCCGCGATCCCGTACTTCGCCCAGCACGTGCTCGGCGATCCCGGCTACCGCACGGTGATCTTCGTGGCGTTCGTCGGACCGGCGCTGGTCACCATGCCGCTGTGGCCGCGGCTGGGCCGGCGGTGGGGCAAGCTCGCCGGGTTCCGGATCGCGACCGTCTCGTTCTTCGCCGGGCTCGTCGCGATGTACTTCGCCGACGTGCTGCCGTTCGCGGTCACGCTGGTGTTCGTCGCGCTGGCCGGGGTCGGCTACGCGGGGATCTCGGTGTTCCCGCTGGCGATCCTGCCGGACCTGATCAGCGACGAGGAGGAGCGCACCGGCGAGACCCGCGCGGGCATCACGGCCGGGGTGTGGACCGCGTCCGAGACGCTGGGGCTGGCGCTCGGCCCCGGGCTGTTCGGGCTGGTGCTGCAGGCGGGCGGCTACGTGTCGAGCACGGATTCCGCCGCGGCGCAGCCGGATTCGGCGGTCACCGCGATCGTGCTCGGCTCGTCGGTGCTGCCCGCGGTGCTGATCGTGCTGGGCATCCCGCTGCTGCGCCGTTCGGTGCTGCAGCGGCGGTCGTGACCGAGGTGCTCGCGGGCGGTCCGGGCCTCGCGGAGTCCGTGAAGGGACCCTTCACGGACCCAGAGTCCGTGAAGGGTCCCTTCACAGCCCTTTACCGGCGGCGGCCGAGTTGTCCTCAGTGGACGTGTACTGGTTCCCATTCGGGGAACGGATCGGCGCTCGCGGGCACGGTGGACAGGCAGTCCGTCAGCGCGGAAAGCAGGGCGTCCCCGGCGAGTTCGACGCCGATGAACACCAGCTCCTGCCGGGGTTCGCCGACGACGCCCTGCGGTTCGAAACGGGCCACCGAACCGGCCTGGGACCACAGCCCGAGCGTGCCCGGCCGGGAGGTGAGGCTGAAGAATCCCTTCGACCGCAGCACCGTGCCGAACTCGCCGGAATCCAGCCGTCCGGTGACGAAATCCCACAGCCGAACCGGATCGAACGCCTGCTCCGCACGGAACACCACGCTGGAGATGCCGTACTCCTCGGTCTCCGGCACGTGGTCGCCGTTGAGTTCGGCGACCCAGCCGGGTGCCTGCTGCGCCCGTTCGGCGTCGTAGCGGCCGGTGCCGAACACCCGCTCCAGCGGGACCCGGCCGAACGTCGCGGTGACCACGTCGGCGGCCGGGTTCAGCCGCCGCAGGGTCGCGACCAGCCGGTCACGCTCGGCGGGGGAGACCAGGTCGGTTTTGTTCAGCAGCAGCACATCGGCGAACTCGACCTGGTCCATCAGCAGGTCGCTGACGGTGCGCTCGTCGCCCTCGTACTGGTCGATCCGGCGGTCTGCAAGGGACTCTCCGGCGGCCAGTTCCCGGGCGAAGTTCACCGCGTCCACGACGGTCACCATCGTGTCCAGGCGGGCGCCGGTGAGCACCGGCGCACCGTCCTCGCCGGGGAAGGAGAACGTGGCCGCGACCGGCATCGGCTCGGAAATCCCACTCGACTCGATGAGCAGGTGGTCGAACCGGCCCTCGGCGCCCAGCCGCGCCACCTCGTCCAGCAGATCCTCGCGCAGGGTGCAGCAGATGCACCCGTTGGTCATCTCGACCAGCCGCTCCTCGGTGCGGGAAACCCCGTCCCGCAGGAGGGCGGCGTCGATGTTCACCTCGCTCATGTCGTTCACGATCACCGCGACGCGCAGTCCCTCGCGATTGCCGAGGATGTGGTTGAGCAGCGTGGTCTTCCCGGCACCGAGGAATCCGGAAAGGACGGTGACCGGCAGGCTCACCGTTCCAGCCGCTGGAAGTGCTTGATCAGCTTGCGCGGCACCAGTTTCCGTTCGCCGTCGACCACGATCGGCACCAGATCCGGCACCGCGGCCTTCCACTGTGCCCGGCGGCTGCGGGTGTTGCTGCGCGAGGTCTTCCGCTTCGGCACGGCCATCAGCGCGCACCCCGCTTTCCGTAGCGCCGGTGGAACTTCTCGACCTGGCCCGCGGAGTCGACGATCCGCTGGTTGCCCGTCCAGAACGGGTGTGACCAGGCGCTGATGTCCACCACGACCAGCGGGTAGGTGTGCCCGTCGGACCAGTCGACGGTGCGGTCCGAGGTGGCGGTGGAGCGGGTGAGGAACGCGTCGCCGGTCGACGAGTCCTTGAACACCACCGGATGGTAGTCGGGATGGATGCCGGGTTTCACTGCGTTTCGTCCTTCCGGTTGGCGGCATTGGCATGCCGTTCGATCTCGTCGGTCTCGGCGAAGTCCTCGCACGGGTCCTCGTGCCATTCCCCGAACGGATCGGGGTACGCGCGCCAGGCGTCCTCGCCCTCGGCCAGCTCGGCGTCGGTCAGCAGCGCGCCCTTCAGCGCGGCCTCGATCTCGTCCGGGCTCGCCTGGTCGGTGATCACCACGAGTTCCTGCGCGCGATCGCCGTACACGGGGTCCCAGCGCAGCGAGGCGAGCGTGCGGCGTTCGGGGGAGACCTCGGCCCAGTCCGGGCCGGACGGCGAGGCGAGCCACGGCCCGGCGTGGCCGATGCCGAGCCCGCCGCCCGCGGACTCGATCCAGAACGCCACGTCCGGCTGGCTGGCCACCCAGGCTCGGCCGCGGGTGCGGACCACGCCGTCGAGCAGCACGTCGATCGCGTCGTGCAGGCGCTCCGGGTGGAACGGCCGTTGCGCGGTGAAGGTGTACAGCTCGATGCCGCAATCCGCCTGCAATGGCGGGCCACCGCGCAGCAGCGCGCCGTGCATGTCGGTGACCTCGCCACGGCGGGCGTCGGCCGGAATCGCGGCGAACAGGCCGGCGACGTCGGTATGGCCGAGTTCCACGCGGGGCACGCCGGGCGCCACGCGGTCCAGGACCGCGGCGGCCTTGGCTGCGCCCCAAGCGTCGGTGGCGGCGCCGGCCAGCACGAGCACGTCCGCGGATTCGACCTGGGCGAGCGCTACCTGCGCGACGGTCCGCTCGTCCTCGGGGCTGCCCTGCAGGCCACGCTCGGCGAGCAGCTCGTCGCCGGTCGCGTCGGCGAGCCAGGTCGCGCAGTCCAGCACGGTGAACACCGCCTCCAGTTCGACGTCGTCGACCACCGGCCGGTCGTCGACCAGCACGTTGCCGATCGCCCAGCTCACCGGCTCCGGCTCCATCGCCTCGTCCAGCCGCACGACGATCCGGTCCACCTCCGGCATCCGGGCGAGCCGGCGCAGCAGCGGCAGCAGGTCCTCGCGCAGTGTGCAGTTGACGCAGCCGTGGGCCAGCTCCAGCACGGTCAGCTCGTCGCGGGCGCCGAGCCGCAGCCGGCGGCGGACCACGCCGGAGGAGATCTCACGCAGGTCGTGGTGGACGACGGCGGTGCCGGGGCCGCCGTGCAGCAGCGCGGCGAGTTCGTCGTTCGGGGCCGGGGCGAGGCCGCTCACGAGCACGAGCGGCACACGCGGGGGAAGGGGCACTGGGACTCCAGGGGACGGATCGGGGTACAGTCGCAGCCTAGATGAAAACGAATGTCACTACCAACTCGGGAGGGTCCGTGTCAGCCGTGTGCCAGGTCACCGGCCGCAAGCCGGGCTACGGCAAGCAGGTCTCGCATTCGCACCGCCGCACCTCGCGGCGCTGGGAGCCCAATCTGCAGACCCGCCGCTACTTCGTGCCGAGCCTCGGCCGGACGGTGCGGCTGAAGGTGTCGGTGAAGGGCATGAAGACGATCGACAAGCGTGGCATCGACGCCGTGGTCGCCGAACTCGTGGCGAAGGGGGTGAAGTTCTAGATGGCCAAGAGCACCGACATCCGGCCGATCATCAAGCTGCGGTCGACCGCGGGCACCGGCTACACGTACGTGACGAAGAAGAACCGCCGCAACAACCCGGACCGCATGGTGTTGCGCAAGTACGACCCGGTCGCGCGCAAGCACGTGGAATTCAAGGAAGAACGCTGATGGCCAAGAAGTCGAAGATCGCGAAGAACGAGCAGCGCAAGGTGATCGCCGCCCGCTACGTCCAGCGGCGGCGCGAGCTGAAGGCGGTGATCGCTGCGCCCGGTTCGTCCCCGGAGGAGAAGGCCGACGCGGTGGTGGCGCTGCAGCGGATGCCGCGGGACGCGAGCCCGACCCGGATCCGCAACCGCGACACCGCCGACGGCCGGCCGCGTGGCTACCTGCGCAAGTTCGGCCTGTCGCGGGTCCGGATGCGGCAAATGGCGCACAATGGCGAGCTGCCCGGCGTCTCGAAGTCGAGCTGGTGAGTCGATGCCGAAGCCGAACCGGGACCGTGTCCTCCAGCGTCGCCGCGTCAACCCGCTGCACGCTGCGAGGGTCAAGACGGTCGACTGGAAGGACATCGACCTGCTGCGGAAGTTCATTTCCGACCGCGGCAAGATCCGGGCCCGCCGGGTCACCGGCCTGACCCCGCAGCAGCAGAAACAGGTCGCCGTCGCGATCAAGAACGCCCGCGAGATGGCGTTGCTGCCCTATCCGTCGGCCGCTCGCGGCTGACCCCGGGCCGGTGTGGGGAACTTTCCGGAAAGTTCCCCCGCCGGTCCGTTCCCTGGCACAGGGCGGGGATTCCGGCCCTGGTCGCGCGCGGGCGAAGGCGGCCAGGCAGACTTCGGGCATGGACGACCCGCACTACCTCTCCGGACTGCAGCTCGCCGGCCGCCGCGTTGTGGTGGTGGGCGGTGGTTCCGTCGCTCAGCGTCGCCTGCCGCGGCTCTTGCGCGCGGGCGCGCGCGTGGAGCTGGTCTCGCCGCACACGACGCCCGCAGTCGGTGCGATGGCCGACGCAGGCGAACTCGTGTGGCACGAGCGTCGCTACGCCGAAGGCGACCTCACCGCGGCCTGGTACGCGCTCGCGTGCACCGACGACGCCGAGGTGAACGCCGCGGTGTGCGCAGAGGCCGAGAAGGAGCGCGTGTTCTGCGTACGCGCGGACGAAGGCGTGTCCGGCAGCGCAGTGACCCCGGCGACCGGGCGACACGGCGGGTTGCTCTTCGGCGTGCTGTCCGGTGGCGAGCCGCTGCGCTCGGCCGCCGTACGCGACAGCATCCTCGACGGCCTCCACTCCGGCACCGTCGACGACGACCGTGTCCATGCCGCGACGGCAGAAGACCTCCCCGGCGTCGCGCTGGTCGGCGGTGGCCCCGGCGATCCCGACCTGATCACCGTGCGGGCGCGTCGGCTGCTGTCGCGCGCCGACGTGGTTGTCGCGGACCGTCTCGCGCCGCGAGAGCTGCTCGACGAGCTGGCGCCGGAAGTCGAAGTCGTCGACGCGGCGAAGATCCCGTACGGGCGCGCGGCGAGCCAGGCCTTCATCAACAGCACGCTGATCGAGAAGGCCCGCGAAGGGAAGTTCGTCGTCCGGCTGAAGGGCGGTGACCCGTACCTGTTCGGCCGCGGCTTCGAAGAAGTCCAGGCATGCGCCGAAGCGGGCGTACCGGTGACCATGGTGCCAGGTATTACCAGCGCCTTCGCCGTACCCGCCGTCGCGGACGTACCGGTCACGCACCGCGGCGTCGCGCACGAGGTCGTCGTGGTGTCCGGCCATGTCGCGCCCGGCGACGACCGTTCCCTCGTCGACTGGTCCCTGCTCGCCCGGATGCGCGGCACCATCGTGCTGATGATGGGGGTGGAACGGCTGCCGTTGTTCACGAAGGCACTCCTGGAGGGCGGGCGTCCGGCAGACACCCCCGTGGCAGTCATCGAGGACGGCACGATGCGTACGCAGCGTGCATTGCGCTCGACCCTGTCTGACATCGTCGACGACGCGGAGGCCGCGGGGGTACGCCCGCCCGCGGTGATCGTCTTCGGCCCGGTGGCCGGACTGACCCGCGGTCAGGACGGGTAGCAGCGCAACGCGAAGTCGCGGATCGCCGTGGTGAGCCGCTTCGGGTCGGACCGGAGTTCGATCGGGCTGCGGGCACGCACGAACTCCGCGTTCGGCAGGTCCGCGGCCAGGCTGCCGGCATCGCCGAACGGGTGGATCGGGTCGCCCTCGTGCCCGATCACCAGCGTCGGCGCGGTGATCTCGTGCCGGACCGACTTCGGCGGCGCGATCCGGCCGAAGAGCACGCCGTGCAACAGCGCGGCCATCGGCTCCGGCTCCTGCGACAGCGTGTCGGTGACCACGTCGACCCACTGGTTGCCATGCGGCACCAGCTGCGCCGCCACCGCCACCCCGCGCACCGCCAGCGGCAGGAACCGCGCGGCGAACAGCAGCGGTGCGAAGGTGAGCAAGCCGCCCACGATCGCGTTGTCCAGCACCGGCATCTCCACCACCAGTCCGCGCGTCCGCTCGGGTGCCAGGACCCCGGCCTCCAGCGCCACGTTCGCGCCGAGCGAGGTGCCGCCGAGCACCGCGTCCGGCACGCCGAGGTGATCCAGCAGAGCGAGCGCCTGCTCCCCGAAGGCGGGCATGGAGTAGCGCCACGACTGGGTCGGCCGGTCCGAATCGCCGTGCCCGAGCAGATCGAGGGTCACCGCGCGCAACCCCGCCCCGGCCAGCTTCCGGGCCAGCGGCGCGTGCATCCGCCGCGTGAACATCATCCCGTGCATCAGCACCACGACGCGGTCGCCGCGGCCGAACTCGGTGTAGCAGAGCCGGTGCCCGTCGTACCGGAACGAACCGGCCAGCTCGATCGGGCGGGATCGCCGGGGTACGCCGGGTACCGGGCCGGGCGCGTCCTCGGCGGGTGCGGAAGCCTGGGTCATGCTCACCTCCCTCGCACCGGCACGGGCGGCCCGCGACCGGTGGATCTCCAGGAAAGCATCCCGCGACCGCATTGGCACGCTGTCAACCGGATGGTTCGCGGCGCGGCGGATGCGCCAAGATGACCTTATGAGCGCACCCGAAGCCCCCTATTCCGGCCTGGTGTCCCTGGAAGTCCGCCTGGACGGCCCGGTCGCCGAGGTCACCCTGCTCGGCCCCGGCAAGGGCAACGCGATGGGCCCGGACTTCTGGCGGGAGCTGCCGGAGGTGTTCGGCGGGCTGGACGCCGACCCGCGGGTCCGCGCGATCGTGCTGACCGGTCAGGGCAAGCACTTCTCCTACGGGCTCGACCTGCCCGCCATGATGGGCCAGTGGGCGCCGCTGCTCGCCGGGGACGCGCTGGCCGGCCCGCGGACCGACTTCCACGCGGTGATCGGCCGGCTGCAGGCCGCCGTCAGCTCGATCGCGGCCTGCCGCAAGCCGGTGATCGCCGCGGTCTCCGGCTGGTGCGTCGGCGGCGGCGTGGACGTGATCACCGCCGCGGACATCCGGCTGGCCGGCGCGGACGCCAAGTTCAGCGTGCGCGAGGTGAAGGTCGCCATCGTCGCGGACCTCGGCAGCCTGCAGCGGATCGCGACCATCGTCGGCGAGGGGCACGCCCGTGAGCTGGCGCTGACCGGCCGTGACATCGACGCCGCCCGCGCGGAGCGGATCGGGCTGGTGAACGACGTGTACCCGGACCAGGAGACGCTCCTGGCGAAGGCCCGCGAGCTGGCCGCGGAGATCGCCGCCAACCCGCCGCTGGTCGTGCAGGGCACCAAGCAGGTGCTCTCGGCCAGCACCGAGCGCCAGATCGCCGACGGCCTGCGCTACGTCGCCGCGTGGAATTCCGCATTCCTGCCCAGCAAGGATCTGCAGGAGGCGATCCAGTCCTTCCTGGAGCGCCGCGCGCCCGAGTTCAAGGGCGAGTAGAACAGGCGACAGGGCCGAGCAGCTGAGGAGTACGACGTGAGCGATGAGGCTTCGGCGGGCCACCGGGAGTTCCGGGAGGCACGCGACTACCTGCTGGCACACCGGACGGACTACGACACCGCCTACCGCGACTTCGCCTGGCCGCAGCCGGCCGAGTTCAACTGGGCGCTGGACTGGTTCGACGTGGTGGCCCGCGATCCGGCGAACGCGCGGCGGTACGCGCTGTGGATCGTCGAGGAGGACGGCACCGAGAACCGCTGGACCTACCCGGAGATGGCGGAGCGCTCCGCCCGGGTGGCGAACTGGCTGCGCCGGCTCGGCGTGGCCCGCGGTGACCGGCTGATCCTGATGCTGGGCAACCAGGGCGAGCTGTGGGAGACCATCCTCGCCGCGATCAAGCTCGGCGCGGTGATCATCCCGGCCTCCACCCTGCTCGGCCCGGCCGACCTCGCCGACCGGGTCGCGCGCGGGCAGGCCCGGCACGTCGTGGTGCGCTCGGCCGACGCGGAGAAGTTCGCCGGCGTCGAAGGCGACTACACCCGGATCGCGGTGGGCGACCAGGTGCCCGGCTGGCACGCGTACGCCTCCGCGTATGCCGAGCCTGCGGAGTTCACCCCGGACGGGCCGACCGCGGCCGGAGATCCGCTGCTGCTGTACTTCACCTCCGGCACCACCGCGCAGCCGAAACTGGTGCAGCACACCCAGGTGTCCTATCCGGTCGGACATCTGTCCACAATGTACTGGATCGGCCTGGAGCCGGGCGACGTGCACCTGAACATCTCCTCGCCCGGCTGGGCCAAGCACGCGTGGAGCAACGTGTTCGCGCCGTGGAACGCCGAGGCGACGGTGTTCCTCTACAACTACACGCGTTTCGACGCGGTGGCGCTGATGGCCCGGATGGATCGCTGTGGCGTCACCAGCTTCTGCGCCCCGCCCACGGTGTGGCGGATGCTGATCCAGGCCGACCTCGGTGCGCTGCGCACGCCGCCGAAAAAGGTCGTCGGCGCCGGGGAGCCGTTGAACCCGGAGGTGATCGGCCAGGTCGAAAAGTCCTGGGGCGTCACGATCCGCGACGGTTTCGGGCAGACCGAGAGCAGTGTCCAGATCGCCAACACGCCCGGTCAGGACGTGGTCCCGGGTTCGATGGGCCGCCCGCTGCCCGGGTTCGTGGTGGCGCTCGTGGACCCGGTGACCGGCGAGCGCGCGGCCGAGGGCGAGATCTGCCTGGACCTGGCGCACCGGCCGGTCGGCCTGATGTCCGGTTACGCCGCCGACGACGAGCGCACGTCGGCCGCGTTCCGCGGCGGCTACTACCACACCGGCGACGTCGGCTCGATCGACGAACGCGGCTACATCACCTATGTCGGCCGCACCGACGACGTGTTCAAGGCTTCCGACTACCGGATCTCGCCGTTCGAGCTGGAAAGCGTGCTGCTCGAACACGAGGCGGTCGCCGAGGCGGCGGTGGTGCCGGCGCCGGACCCGATCCGGCTGGCCGTGCCCAAGGCCTACGTCGTGCTCACCGCGGGCCACAAGCCGGACGCGGGCACCGCGCGGGAGATCCTCGCCTACGCGCGGGAACATCTCGCGCCGTACAAGCGGATCCGGCGACTCCAGTTCGCAGACTTGCCGAAGACGATCTCCGGCAAGATCCGCCGGGTCGAGTTGCGCGGCCGGGAACAGGAGGGACAGCGGCCCGCGGGCGAGTTCCGCGAGGAGGACTTTCCGGACCTGAAGTCCTGACCCCGCCGGGCTATTCGGCCGGCACCACCGCGGCCAGCACGGTCTGCTCGCCCTTGCTGCAGGTGGTGCCGCCCTGGGCCGCGGGCGGGCCGGAGGTGCACAGCCAGCCGTCGACGGTCGCGTCCACCGCGGCGTTCGAGCCGGCGCTCTGCCGCCCGGCGATCGTCGCGTGGAACTTCTTGACCAGCGACGTCGCATCGGCGCAGGAGACGCCACCCGCCCGGCTGTCGTAGACGTAAAGCGTCAGCCCGCCGGCCGCGGTGATCGTGCCGCAGGTCCCCGGTGCCGGCGCGGGGGAGGCCTTGGGCGCGCTCCGCGGCGGGGCAGCGGATTTCGGAGCCGGCTGCTGTGCCGTCGTCTCCGCGGCCGCCGGCAACGGGGGAGGAGCGTGCGTGCTCGGCGAGGGCGCGGCGCCGGCCGCGGACGACGTTGCTGTCGGTGGCGGTGGTGGCGCTGAATCCCCCGAACAGGCGGTGCACACGAGGGACAGCGCGGCCACGCACACCGGGCCGGACACGGACTTCGACAGGCGCACCGGGGTCCTTTCGCCGTGGGCTGCTCGGCGTTCATTGTCGCCCGTCAACGCTCCCGCGGCACGCAGCGACACGGCACCGGCGCGCCCCATGCCCGTCTACTGTGGACGGACGGGGTCCGTTCCGCATCGTGAAACCGCTGGGGTTCCGGGGAATCGATCGGAGGAATATTCGGCCGGTTCGTTAACGCCCGGCGCCCGGCCGCCGAAATACCGGATGGACGCACCCGGTGCGCCCGGATCCCCGAAACCCGTCGCCGACGCGAGGATCGCGTCAGGAAGCACGAGCAGCGCACAGAATGAGCACCGAAGCCGCCACCGGCCCGGAGCCGGCCGAACCGCCCACCGCCCCCTGCAGCGTCGTGTGGTGCAGCGACCGCCCCTACGTCCTCGAATCCGGCCGCGGACGCCCCCGCTGGGTCGGCTGCGACGACCGGGGCCGCCCCGAAGCCCTCAGCACCGCCCAGCTCCGCCGCCGCGGCTGGACGCACCGCCGGTCCCGCTGAGCATCCGCACCGGCGAACTTCCTGCCCGGCTGAACCGTGCCCGCGCGGCCGGTCCTCCCGGCCGCGCCGGATCCCGGTTTCGGACGATCGGGTGCCGCGGCGCCGGATCCTGGAACCCTGCCGGTTCCGGTCGCGCAGGCTGTGAAGGGACCCTTCACGGACTCTGCGGCCAGGGTTCCGGCAAAGTCGGTGTAGAGGTCCGTGAAGGGACCCTTCACGGACTCTGATAGGGCTTTGTTATGGGGGTAGTTCTCGTTGGCAGAGGGCGCAGGCCCCGGTCCAGCATGTGAGCAGGTTCTGCAGGAGCAGGGCGACCTGTCCGAGTGTCAGGCCGGGGCCGCGTTTTTTACTGTGCGGGCGCGGTATTCGGTGAGGAACAGCAAGGC